>CAKZUM010000275.1 GCA_937921525.1 uncultured Saprospiraceae bacterium | reverse complement strand
CCTTTGCCATTGATATTATTTTAGTTAGTTATTAATGTTATTTGGAAATGGTATTGGAAAATACCGTTTGCTATTATTTAGACAAAGATAACCATATGAAGCCACAAATTTATTAAAAAAATAAATGTAACTATTCAGCATATACTAAGAACCCACCCCAACCCTCCCTTAAAAAGGGAGGGAGACATCTACGATTGAAACGTTCGTTTTGGAAACGGAATATTTACATTTCAACGTCTCCCCCTCTTTGTGAGAAGGGGCTGGGGGGAGTTCCAAATTGTATGCTGAATAGTAACAAATAAATTTGTACTAAAGCGGTAATGAATTTACTAAATCTACTTTAAGCTAATCTTCGAGCTGTAGTTTTATTATTCAATCGACCTCCTTTCTCTATATCTAAAAGTACAATTCCTGGTTTTTTACCAACAGTAATACTACCCAATTCTTTTTCATACCCTAAAGCCTCCGCACCATTCAATGTTGCCCATTTGAGTAAAGTGTCTATAGGAACATACGATTGATATTGATAAATAGTTTTTATTTCTTCTAAAATAGATAGTTGCCAATTAGACGTTAAGCTATCTGTACCAATAGTTACTTTGGCATTGGTATCTAAAAAATGTTGATAGTTGGGTAATCTATTTTCAATATATAAATTAGCATTTGGACAAGTCGCCCAATAGGTATTAGTATTCCATTTGTGTGCTAATTCAATATCTGTTTTTGTAGACATCGTATTGTGAACCAAAAGCGTTTTGCAATTAGGATTCATATGCGCCAAGGCGTAATTGATGGAGGGAGTTTGGGGCGCTTGAAAAGCAGCTAATGAAATATCAAAGTTTTTGTAGAAGTCTAAAAATGCCCCTTCCTTTTTCAAAAAGAATAAATTTTCATCAGGTGTTTCTTGGTTATGAAGACTTACAGTGCAGTCTTCTGGGTTCGCTTGATTAATCAGCTGAAATAAGTTCTTAGAAACAGAGTACGGCGCATGAGGGACAAAACTCTTTTTGTTACCAGCTTGATTAGAATGTGCATCGAATACTTCTTTATATTGTTGATAAGTATTATCTGCCCAGTCTTCTTGCAGAAAATCAAAACACTCTACGAAAGTATAATAGTTAATACTGCTCTTCATTTTTTGTTCGACCGTATCTACCTTATTAGAAATATCTCCGACTGCAACGATTCCAGCGTCATACATTTCTCGATCTCCTGCTTCGATGGCCGCCATGATTTCTTCTTGAGGTATATCTCTAAATTTGACTACGTTGGATATAAAAGGGATGAGTGAAGTTCCTGTTTCTACTTTCCCTTTCATATGCGATAATTCCAGGTGACAATGCGTATTGATAAAACCGGGAACAATGATACCTTCATAAATTTCTAGTGTGCTAGCATCATACATAGAACGTTCGCCAATAGCTTTTATCTGTCCATTATCGGCTATGAGAATCACTCCATTTTGGATAGGTGGCGCATCTATAGGATAAATAATATCAGCTGATATTTTTCGCATATTTTAGTTTAATTATAGTGTAAAAACGCTGTAAATGAGCTATTTATGAAGATATTTACAAAAAAAATGAATGTTTTTTTTGTAAATAGAAAAAAAAAGGTAATTTCATGGTAGAGACCATAAGTAAAAGTAAATATTCTTTATTAAGGATAAAAGAATAAGTAACGATGAAATAATAAATCCGTCATTTCGGCGAGATTATTTAATAGAATAAAACAAACATTCCCGTTTCCAGTACATATTCTTTCTTAACCAAACTCAATCTGACTATGACAACGCCAACGCTCTATGACGCGTTTACTGGAATTGGTGTACCTAAAAAGAAAGCCTTAATTGGATTTTTGCGCCAATATTCGGATGTCGCCTGGATCAAACCAGAAGGTATTCAAAAAGCAGTAGAATACGCTGTCAAAGAAACCCCTTCCTTCGGTGGATTTATAGTAACTGTAGAGAAAGATCACCGAATCCTAGCAGCTCTTATTGTTAATAAAACTGGTATGCAAGGCTATTTAGCAGAGCATATTATTGTTTTGAATGCCATCCTACCTGAGTACGTGAATAGCCCTATTATGCACGAACTATTGCGTAAAGCTTACAGTGTGGCGAAAGGAGATATTGCTATGATTATTAATAGCTACAGTACGAAGAATATGGAATTGAAAAATATAAATGTTGCAGCTCGAGAGATGAAAATTCCTTTGCTTAGTAAGGTGCAGTAATTTTATTATTCGGATAAATTTGCTTTAAAATAAAAAGGTGTTAGTACGTTTTGTACTAACACCTTTTTATTTTGAAGCAGACTTGGAGGTCAATTCAGTTAGTACCAAAGGTGCTAACGGAATAACGATTAGATCGTCGAAGTTTGTAACTTCGATGCAGTATGATTATCGTATAGCATCGAGATTACAAACCATACCCGTCAGGTTAAGAGACGGACTATTGATGGCAGAAACTTGTAAAGTGGCTGTCATCTGGGTTTCTAGGAAAGATGACAGCCATTTTGAAAATTTCTGCCATCCGCCTCCGCCTTATAACTAACCTCGACGATCAC
>CAKZUM010000274.1 GCA_937921525.1 uncultured Saprospiraceae bacterium | reverse complement strand
AAACTTATTTTTTTCTCTGCTCTTAATTTATGTGCCAAAGCCACCCCTGATGCCAAAGATAACTGCGGCCCTAAATGAGAAATCATTCCAACAGTTGCATATTCCAACGTACCAAAATGAAAAGACCGATCTCTCCCTTTTGTAAAACCCGATAGCTTCCCTTGCCATTGACCAAATAAACGATGTAAAGGAATGTCTCTAGTCGTAAAGACCCCCAAGTTTCGGTGCATTGGAAAGATCACTTCTTCTTTCTCTAATGCCATCGTCGCTCCAACTGCAATCGCCTCCTGTCCAATCCCAGAGAACCATTTACTAATTTTTCCTTGTCGCAATAAGAGCAACATTTTCTCTTCTATCATCCTCGGCTTGACAATCGCATCGTATAAGGCTATTAACTTTTTCTTGGATAGTTTGCCTTTTTTATAGTCTATGATTGGTGTGGCTACTTTTGTCATTGATATATTTTGAAGAGAAGTCAGCAATCAGACCGAAAAAGGTTTTTTTCTGTCAGAAGTCAGATGTATGAGGTTGACCACGTCATACATCTGACTTCTGACAGTTCCGTTAGCGTAGCTAACCAGAACGATCTGACCTCTGACTTCTATTTAAACCCGTTTTCCTTGAAATATCAGCAGAAATGCCTAAATTCACGGTTCGGGTTCTATGAGGTTGTTTGAACAACTTCTAAAAAAAACAAACTAACATGGATTGGATAAGCATTTCCCCTCTTATACGTTTCGCTTTGGTAGCGATAGTGGCAGGATTTATTCCTATTTCTGCTATTTCTTTTTTTTCAATAATGATGCCTCAGAAAGAAAAAGAATTTAAAAAATCTATCACAGAAATGGGAATTAGTACTTCTCGAAAAGTTCGAGATAGTTACTCACCGGGTAAATATATTTTACCTGTAGGCTTTACCTTTTTAATTTGCTTGGTAGCTATTTCCGTTTTTATATTTGGTGCTACAGGAGATTTATCTGGAAACTTCTTTTTAGTGGGGGCTTTTTTCGGTGACGACAATAATGTAGCGATAGCCAACCAGAGTTTATCGGTTTTATCCTATGCTTTTTTAGGTAGCTTTTTATACATCGCACAAAATATTATTCGACGATTAATTGCAAATGATTTGCCGCCGAGTGTTTATTATAGTGCAGGAATTCGGATCATCTTGGCATCAGCAGTAGCATTAGTCCTTTCTTTTTTATTGGGTAGTGAAACTAGTTCAGCAGACTTTTTATCCTTTAAAGGTTCTCTTCCAGCGATTGCTTTATTGGCAGGTATTTTTCCTCAGCGTATTCTTAATTATATAATAAGAAGGTATCAAGAATTTGTGTCCAGTGATAGTGTTACGGATAGATCTTTATCTCTATACAATGTAGAAGGAATTAGTATTTATCATAAAGAACGATTAGAAGAAATCGGTATTGATAATGCGCAAAACTTGGCAACGGCTAGTTTAACCCAATTGATTGCAGAGACGCCCTTTGATGCTCGTCAATTATTAGATTGGATAGGGCAGGCAAAATTAGTTTGCTATGCAAAGGAAGACATGGGCAGATTGCGAGCAGTAGGTATTCGTTCCGTATTTGATCTAATGAAGGGTAACAAATCAAGAGAAGCTTTGCGTGAGTTGGCGGATGCTACTGGTATGAATACGCCCATCTTGGAAGTAATTCACGGTCAGATTATGGACGATAGTGGTATACAAGCGCTATTCAATTTTCAAGAAAGAAAGAATTCTCCAGAGCGGGATTATATTGCGACGATGGAGTTAAATAATGAAGATGCTAAAATTACAGTAGGTGGCTAAGAGTATGTTTAAATTTCTACTTCCTGATAACCAGTATTTTAAGGACTTGGCTTCCTATCAAAATGGTCACCTAGCTCGCTAGGCAACAATTTTGATACTTCGCCAAAACCTTAAACTACTGATAATCAGTTTGTATAAATTTTAAACATACTCTAAACGTCTGTAGAACAGATACAATGAAGTTGTTGAAAAATGAATTGGAAAAAAGTAAAAGAGGTAGTAACTTACAAAGGATGGCGGCAAATTATTCAAAAAACTTTTGTTTTACCTGATAGTAAAGAAGCAACTTTTGATACGCTTAAAGGCGGTGATTTTGTAACGATAGCTGCCTTTACTAAAGATTTAGAAGCCATACTGGTCCGACAATATCGACCAGGACCAGAGAAAATATTGACTAGTTTTCCAGAAGGAGCAATTGATAAAGGGGAATCCGTAATAGCGGCAGCAGCAAGGGAACTAGAAGAAGAAACAGGCTATAAAGCAAAAAGAATAGTGCTGCTAAAGGAATTTAGAATGGCTTATAGAGTCGATCGACAAATTTGCGTCCTAGCACTAGATTGTGAAAAAGTAAGTAAACAAACCCTTGATTCAACCGAATTTATAGAAATTTATACCCTCCCCATCGAAAAATTTCAAGTTCTTTTAACAAATACAGCCGATGATTCGTTTACTAATGTAGGTACTGGTTTTTTAGCATTAAACTATCTTACAGCACATGAATTACTACGATAAGGCCAAAAAGAAAGTAGCCAAAAAGAAAAAATTTAATAAGCATTTGCAGTCGTACTTATCAACAATGGCGATGCTATTTTTGATGAGCTTTGTCATGCCTCCTTTGCGTAGAGTATTGGGGATTGTCGCTTTTTTTTGGGGGATTGGACTATTTTTTCATTATGTCGAAGCGCATGGATTTCCCGGTATGGAAGAGGAAGAGGATTGGGAAGAAAAAGAAATTGAAAAAGAGGTTCAGCGGATGCAAATGAAAGATCGCAGAAAGAAAAC
>CAKZUM010000273.1 GCA_937921525.1 uncultured Saprospiraceae bacterium | reverse complement strand
GTCATCTGGACGAGAAGATTTTGTTCTCAGTTTTTCTTAAAAAATCCTTGCATAGCCTAGCTACGGAAGTATTTTTTAAGAGAAAATGAGGGCAAAAGATTCCGTCCTAGATGTTCAAGTTATTGTTTTGTCGTTACTAATTTTAAAATCCTAGTTATTTTCATCAAGGTCATCACTATCACTGTCCATGTCAGTCTCAGTCTCTTCATCGACCACATCCGTCAACCAAAAATTATTAATCCCCTCTCCTTGAATAAGGTGTAGTTTAGATAGATTTAATAATTCAAGAAGGGCTAAGAAAGTAACGATCGCGTGGATTCTATTTTCACAAACACTGAAAATACTTTCGAAGGTAGGTTTTATATGTGTTTTGATAGGAAAATTACTGATAGCAAAGAGATAGTAAACTATTTTATACTCTTTTTTACAGGGACGAAGCTACGCTCCTTAGTAACGACGAAATAATAAGTTGGACATCTGGACGAGAAGATTTTGTCCTCAGTTTTTCTTAAAAAATCCTTGCATAGCCTAGCTACGGAAGTATTTTTTAAGAGAAAATGAGGGCAAAAGATTCCGTCCTAGATGTTCAAGTTATTGTTTTGTCGTTACTTAGTAAAAAAAAAGAAAATGAAAAAATTAGGACAGTTATGTTTATTCGTACTCTGTATCAGCTTAACGAGCTGTTTTGAATTGGTAGAACAAATAAGTGTAAATGAGGATGGAACGGGAGAAATGACCGTTACTTTAAACATGTTTGAAAGCAAAAAGAAATTGCAGACATTCCTAGAAGCACCAGAAAGTATGCACGGCTATAAAGCACCCGACCAAGAGGAGGTAGAGAATTTCTTTAAAGGTGTTGTTGCAACGGTGAGCGAGGTGGAAGGTATTTCTGATGTGAAGAGTGATATTTACTACGAAGATTTTATCTTTTCTATAAGCGGTTCCTTTGCGGATGTCTCTGCGATGGATGAGGCGGTTAAGAAATTCACGCACGGCATGTCCAGAGGAATGGTCAATTTGAAAAATGAATATCGATTTGAAGATGGGATATTTTCCCGAAGCTTTGAATCTCCTTATAAGGCGGAAAATTATAGTGAAATTCCAATGATGCAACGAGTGATTTTAGAATCTGCAAGAATGATTAGTGTCTATCGTTTTGAGCAAGAAATTAAAGGAATGACTAGTGCTGATACGGAATTGTCTTTTGATAAAAAAGAGGCTAGATTTGAAAGTAATTTAAGTGATATTGTGAGTGGAGCGAAAACGATTAATAATGAAATTGGATTCTAATGATTTTTTCACCACGGATTCACGGATTAAGTAAACTTAATAATCCGTGAATCCGTGGTAAAAAAGATAGGAACGATGTGACTTATTTTTATAATCTTGTCTTTTTACAAAACAAAATCCTTCCCTATAGCTATTCATCATACTTATACAAGTGCAAATCTTCAATAAGCTGAATCAACTTATTGTGGTAGTTTTTGTCAGTAGCATATCCCGCCTTTTTCAATCCAATCGCCCAATCTTTGTAATTGTCTTTGTCTAACTTTAGTAAATGCTTGTACCGCTTTCCAACCAATAGCTCACTATGAGAGCGAAAGCTTTCCCAAGAACTTTTATAGATTCTAAAAAAGTCTTTGTGGGTATCATCTGAGAAATTGCTACAATGCCCTTTCTTACATTTTTTAGAAAAGCACTTCATACCGAAATGGTTATTATTTTTGGTAGCAAGTTTACTGGCACCTGCATTGGTTTCAATCAAACCTTGTGCGAGCGTCACACTTGCTGGAATACCAAATTTTTCCATTTCGCTTTTAGCTACGCTAGCATATTTTTTAACGTAGGCTAATTGCTTTTTAGCTTTTTCGGTCATAACGATCGGCTTCTCTTTTTTTGCAGTAATACCCTTTGCGGATAGGGTGGTGCCAAATAGAAAAGAAGTCGCTTTGTTTGGGGCTGCCTGTGTATTTCCAATATTAGAAAGATTCAGGGCAACAGGTTGAGGATTAGCAGTCGTACTACTAATGGCATTTTTTGACTTAAAGTTCACGTTAAAATTTAAGTCTTTTTGGACAGCAAAGAAAGCACAAACTCCAAGGAATGCTAGTTTATACCAATTCTTTCTTGCCCAAATTTTTACGGACTGTTTGAATGCCCGCATAGGTTTTTTAATCTTCTCTTCCATCAACTGCTCCAGAGAGATTTCAGTAAGTTGTTTGTAATCCATTTGTAAACACATTAAATTTCGGAAACAGGTCAATTATAATTCAAATTTAAAACAAATAGTTTTATAAAACTAATTATTTTAAAACATTTTTGTTTTAATTATTTATCTAAAAAGATTTAAATAATTGATTATGAGTTATTTAGCTTATTTTAAATCTAAAACATTTTTTAAAACAAATTTGAAATAAAAATTATTTTTATTTTTAAAATTATACCTTTATGTATCAAGTGTGATGTATGTTATATATGTATAAAATATATTAAATAGCTATTTAGCTTCTTAATTTTTATCTATAATTGTAACCTTTTATTCAATGAAAGCTATCCTTTTAAAAGAATTCGGTTCTCCAGAAAATATGTACTTAGGCGATTATGCTACGCCCTCTCCCAAACCAAACGAGGTTTTGGTCAAAGTCAAGGCAACGGCATTAAATCGTGCTGATACTTTGCAACGAAAGGGACAATATCCTCCCCCACCAGGTGACAGCCCGATCATGGGTTTGGAAATAGCGGGAGATATAGTCGAAGTTGGGAATGAGGTAAAAAATTGCTCTATTGGAGATCGAGTTTGTGGCTTAATAGGAGGAGGGGGTTATGCGGAGTATGCTGTTTTATCAGAGGGAATGATCTTACCAATACCACCGTCTATGTCTTACGAAGTGGCGGCAGCAATACCAGAAGTTTTTCTGACTGCCTTTCAATCTATTTGTTGGATAGCCAACTTAAAAAAGGGAGAAAGTATTTTAATTCATGCAGGTGCCAGTGGGGTAGGAACGGCAGCTATTCAAATTGCAAAAGCCATAGGCGCGACGGTTTACGTTACGGCATCTGCTGGTAAGCATACTGCCTGTTTAGCCCTAGGTGCAGATAAGGCAATAGATTATAAAAAGGAGGATTTTGAGGCATCCATTATGGAATTGACCGATAGGAAAGGAGTCAATGTGGTGATTGATTTTGTAGCAGCCCCTTATTTACAAAAAAATATAAATGTCCTTTCATTAGATGGTAGAATGGTTTTACTTGCTCTGTTAGGAGGTATTCAAACGCCTAATTTAAACATCATGAATCTTTTAGTGAAGCGACTACAAATAACAGGTTCCACCTTGCGCTCTAGAGATAAGTCTTATAAGGCAGCCTTAACACAAGCCTTAAAAGAATTTGCTTGGCCTTTATTTAAAAACCAATCTTTTAAGCCAGTTATTGATTCTGTATACGATTGGAAAGAAGTAGCGAAAGCACATACTAGAATGGAAAGCAACCTAAATATTGGAAAGCTCGTTTTAAGAGTATCTTAATAGACTTAATGGAGAATGGAGAATGGAGAATGGAGAATGGAGAATGGAGAATGCCTGTAAAATGTTGACAATAAAGACTCAATTTTTGTAGTAAAAAAAATAGAATAAGTAGTAATGAATCGAACCGAAGTAATCATAAATTTTAAAGAGGTACATCAAGTATTTGTTGGTTATATCAATACCTTGTCCGAAGCATCTTTTGTATCAAGATTTGGAGAAAAATGGTCTGCTGGTCAACAGTTAATGCACCTAATAAAAAGTATTGCGCCATTAGCCCAAGTATTAGGCGCTAAATCCTTTATAGCATCAACATTCGGAACGATTGATCGACCCGCAATAGCATATACTGAGTTGATTAAAAAATATAGATTAGCCCTTCAGGGAGGTGGAAAAGCACCGAGTCAATTTTTACCCGATGAGATTTCTTTTGCTCAGAAAGCGTCCTTATCAGAGAAACTTATGGAGTATGTGGAGACGATAATTGAACACCTAAAAAAGTATTCGGATGAGGAACTAGATAGCCTTGTCTTAGTTCATCCCTTACTAGGTAAATTGACGATTCGAGAGATGTTGCAATTTATGACTTACCATGTAGGGCATCATCAGAATTTAACCATAGAATATCTTGAACGTAAAGAGGAGAGTGATAAATGAATATTTTAAAACTACATAGATCATATTTGGCGGCAAAGCCGCAACCTTGTTTCTTTTGTAGTTCAGAAAAATAGAAACTATTTTATAAACATTTAGAAGGTTGTAATAGTATAGAAAACTATGTGCCCTATGTACCTATGTGGTAAAAAAAAAACAAATTTCAGATATGATAAAAACCGACATCTTAGTAATAGGCTCAGGTTTGGCAGGTTTAACCTTTGCCATTAAAATGGCCAGAAAAAGACCTGATTTAGACATCTTAGTTTTAACTAAAACAGAAGAACGGGAAAGCAATACGCGTTACGCGCAGGGCGGAGTAGCAGCAGTATGGAATTTTGATGTAGATACTTATGAAAAGCATATCGAGGATACGCTGGATGCAGGCGATGGTTTATGTGATAAAGAAATAGTCTCCATAGTGGTAAAAGAAGGTCCAGAACGAGTGAAAGAAATTATAGAGTGGGGGGCGCGTTTTGACAAAACAAAAACAGACGAATATGATCTTGGAAAAGAAGGCGGACATTCTGAGTTTAGAATTTTACACTATAAAGATTTAACGGGTTGGGAAATGCAGCGAGCGGTATCTGATACAGTCGCAGCATTGCCCAATGTCAAAATACTAGAACATCATTATGCCATAGATTTGATTACGCAGCACCATTTAGGACATATCGTTAATCGGGTAACACCTAATGTAGAATGCTATGGCGTCTATGCACTAAATAAGGAAACGAGAGAGATTAAGACGGTTTTAGCTAAGACAACAATATTAGCCACAGGCGGTGCAGGACAAGTATATAAAGCAACGACCAACCCCGTCATTGCTACAGGAGATGGCGTGGCGATGGTGTATCGGGCGAATGGACGTTTAGAGAATATGGAATTTATTCAATTTCATCCAACCTCTCTATTTAATCCTGCAGGAGAAAATCCTTCATTTTTAGTATCAGAAGCAGTTAGAGGATTTGGCGCGATATTAAGAGATCGGTCGGAAAATCAATTTATGCTCAAGTATGACGAAAGAGGGTCCTTAGCTCCAAGAGATATTGTAGCGAGAGCGATTGATAAAGAAATGAAAGAGCAAGGCGAGGAGCATATGTTTTTAGATTGTCGACACTTAGACAAAGAAAAATTTTACGCCCACTTCCCAACGATCTACGACAAATGTGTCAGCATAGGAATTGATCCAATGAAAGATATGATTCCTGTTGTACCTGCCTGTCATTATTTATGCGGTGGCGTTAGAGTAGATGAAATGGGGAAAACCTCTATTAAAAATCTATATGCCTGTGGAGAGACCTCTGCTACTGGATTGCATGGTGCTAATCGCTTGGCGTCTAACTCCTTGTTAGAAGCGATGGTATTTGCAGATAGAATCCACCAGGACGTGGGCAAACGTATTGACAATATTGCCTTCAAAGAAGGAATCCCTGCATGGAATGCCAAAGGAACGACCGAACCCAAAGAGTTAGTCTTGATGACGCAGAGTCATAAGGAGCTAAAAGAAATTATGAGTAGTTATGTAGGAATCGTCCGCTCTAATGTGCGACTAAAAAGATCTTTGGATAGATTGGAACTTTTATATGAAGAGACAGAATCCTTGTATCGAGATTCTTTAATCTCTCCCCAGCTATGTGAATTGCGGAATTTGATTACGATTGCATATTTGATTACTAAGTCGGCGTCTATTCGGCGAGAGAGTCGGGGGCTA
>CAKZUM010000272.1 GCA_937921525.1 uncultured Saprospiraceae bacterium | reverse complement strand
TCAACTTAAAGAAAATAATTATTCCTATTGTGGAAACTGCTGTCTTAGAATCTATCACAGAACAGACCATCCAACAATTGAATGTCTCTATACCTTCTGAACGTGATTGTATAAAAGATTTATTACTTTTAAAAGATGTTGGAATAACGAAGCTAATCATAAATTTATTAGCTACGCTGCCAGAACGGGAGTGGAAAGATGTACGTTCTTTGGCAATTCATACCTTGCATCAACTGCAACCTCAAGGTGAAGTGGATTCCAGGTTGGTTGCTTAGTTTTTATACTTCACACAGTGTAAAATTGTTAGATGGTTTGATTGCTAGATGGCTTGTATCACGTTGACAATCAAACAATCATTTTCAAAATCACTTTTTCACCCCGTTTGGAGTATAGTTATAGATTGGTAACTATTAGTTGGAACTCCCCCGCAATCTTTCTTTTCAATTATCTTCTTCTGTCTCCTTATCTTCCTCCTCGTCCTCTATCATTTCGATAGCATCTAGCATGGACGCTATACTGTCTCTCGTAGTAACTTGCGCCAGTATCGCTTCATTAGGAGGAAACAACTGATCTACTTTTGAAGCTAACTGCAAATGATCCCAGCTAGAGTTTCGATTCAACACATTCGACATTAAGGCGACTAAATAAACTGTGCTGTCAGGACGTTCTACAATCGCAACAGAATTCATATAATTATAAACATTTCCTTCATAGCTTGCACAGGCTGGATTCTTTGCTTTATCACATTTGTATAAACTGCCCGATTTAAAATACAGCCCTGAGTTCTTGAGGTCGGCAGCAGCACCGTATCGAATTCTACGATCCGTCATGTATAATAATCGCTTCATTTCCAAACTAGTTTGGTAATCTGTAATCGCTCCTTTTTCTAATGCCACCATCCATTTGATGAAGGCTTCGGGCGTGCCAATGCTTCCCCCTAGCGGAGGTACAATCGCAGAAGCTCCACTTGTAAACATTTTTCCGAGTCGCCATTCCTCCTCTGTAATTCCTATCGAACGAAGCGGTTCGTGGACAACTGCATTGGCCATAGATGCCAATTCTTTTTTGGGCGTATCTTTGAAGTAAGCAGCTATTTTTTCCTCTGATAAAGTGAGATAGTCTTGCCCAAACGCTCGCATCAATAATGCCTCTCTCCACACCACACTTGCTGCACCATTGTTACTAACGGAAAGCATGTGGTCAATCCATTCATATAGATTGAAGACATCACTTTTTGTAACCTTTCTTTTTACTCGTTTGGTACTGCCTTTCTCATAGATTGGAACAGTATGATGGTCATAGACCGCAAAGTCACCACCCGCAACTTTTCTATTTTTCAATAGTTCCGTTCTTTTTTCAAAAGAATCAGGAAAGAGATTTTCTAATTCGCAAAAGATAGCTGTTAGCACTGCTAACTTTCCTACACTCCCTGGCTGATATCCCCTGTCAGCTTTGTGCGCTGCGTATCGGATCGGTTGATTCGGCGTAATATCCAACAGGGCTAAAGAGTAACTATCGTGTAAATTAGGAAGTATATTTTCCAATTTTTTTTGTAAAACAGGATCTACTGCTGGTAGAGTTTCTACAGCCTTCCACTGTGCCACCGTTTTGAGATGGAGGTCTATCTCTTCTATTGTTTTGGTCGCCCCATTGATCGCCTTCTTCCCCTTGATAGAATCGTTCTCTACTTGCTGTAAAAAAAGTAGTCGTCTGATTCCAGTTGAAAGATACCCGTCTATTGGATAGGCGGCTAACTCTACAACAAAACAAAAAAATAGGGTTGTAAGGGGAATAAATATTTTTAATTTCATGAGTTTCTGACTAATAATAATTATCCAGACAGTTGATATTAGTTTTACCACAAATTTAAGAACAAAGCAGCTTGATAAAACTAAACTTACAAAGCTGGGATTGTATTTTACCACACAGGTACATAGAGCACATAGTTATCACGTCATACCATGTGACCTCTGTATCTATGTGGTAAAATTATCAACCACTTTTGTGGTTTAGATAAACTTGCCTATCTTTTCAAAACAAACTATCCTCTGCTCGAATACGAATTTTCTTATTGCCATCAATATATGGCGTAATAGATTGTAAATATTCGGATGCTTTAGCTTGATTATTTTCAACAAAAGGACGTACTTGAAAAAGCCAAGGTTGACCATCCTTAAAACCAAGTTCTATATCAAATGGACCGTGCGTTTCGCTATCTGTATTTTTTGGAAATTGATGATGAATATGATACGCCAACTTTCTCAATTCATACAATTCTTCTTGAGATAAAATAGGCGATTCGAAGGTAGTTTTTTTCATGATAGAACCACCATTAATCGGTAAGCGGCGATAATTTGCCTCCCTAGCTGGCGATAATAAAATGTTTTCTTGCGTATGTGCTAATAAATAGGTTTCTGCCGCCTGCCCATCCACAGCCCCGCCTGCCCCACGACTAAAAGCAACCGTAACATCTCTGCCATCTTGCGTAGTAACGCCCTTCGTAATCATAACTCCTGAGTGGTCTACATCTACGGTAGGAATAATTAAGATAGATGGAAATACATTTTCTGGATTGAGCAAATATCGTTGTCTCCATTTAAAACTACGATCACTATACGGAGACGCCCAAACTTCTTTGATCCCCTTTATGATAGCTTCCTTATTGACGACATTGAACTTCGTAAGATTAAGTCCTGCACCTGTAAATTGTGCCAAATCTTCCATATTCGTATCACTCCGTAAAAAAACAGGAGTGTTGCCTAATGCTGTGCCAAATGCTTCTTTGAAAGAGGCTTCTAAGTCTTGCAAAAATTCATCAGACAACTGAATGTTTTTGATCGCTTTTTGTAGCATCTCTAGTCTACCTAATATGTAGTCCTCTTTCTGGGCAACGGTTTTACCTTCTGCTAACATCCCCTCTGCGCGTAAAAATGTTTCTTGTAGGAATGACCAATAGGAAGCATCTTGGCGGGGCATTTTCTGATCAAGGTGTTGCCGAAAAATTCCAAATGGAATTACTAGCCCCTCTACTACATACTCAGGAAATAGTGCTTTTAACTGTCCTAGGTTAGCGGCCTTCGGACCACATAATACACCTGATGCAGTAGCGTCTACCGCTCTCATGTTAACTATTTGAGTTTGTTCAAGATTAATTTTATCGGTAGGAACGGTAATCTTATCTGCATCTCTTTCTTGCTTGGTAAATAAATCTTTTTCTCGCTGTGTTCGATCCTTTGCTAATTTCATTAATACGGTTCCCTCATTAGAAACTGCATAGAATACTTCTTTCCCTTCGTAGGCTTTCAGGTCTGACAAATTATCAATAGAAATAACTGCATTCGGAATCCCTAAGTTTCTTGCCAACAACTGTACATGAGAAACCATGTTCCCCTCCGTCACAGTGGCGATACCAGCAACTGGTTTTAGTTCAGAAGGAGGACGGCGAAATACGTAGATATTTTCTCTTTGTACTGGAATCTCATCCTTGTACTCATCTATTACAACTAATTTACCAACCGCATATCCAGGATTCAATCCACGCATAGCACTCTGGTTAGCCAACGAAAATACTTGGTTAGAAAAGCCCGCCTCCTCTGCGATGATACTTCCTAAATTACTTACCTGTTGCCCTAGGCGCAATAGCACAGAGGAGCGAATAATTTCATCAGAAAAATCCTTAGCTAAGGGTTCAAAACCTGCAAATGTTTCTATCACTTCTCCGTAGGTACTATTGACCATGCCTGTACCCCACTCTACGACTCTTCTTGCGGTAGCTAAATAGTCATTTACTTTTTTTAAGGAAAGATTAGATTGTAGCGGCACTGCCAATTGCCCTTCTATCGCTTCCCATTCCCATCGTTCTAAAAAACCTGCCCCTGTACTTGCCATAGTGGTATAGCAGATTTTATCCATTACATCCGCTGTGGCAGTAGGTTTCCAGGTAGCAATTTCTTTAAAGTATAATTCTTCTAATAAGATAGATATGTCTAGCAATGCCAGTCTTGATTCCGCACTTTTTACAATGGGTAAAGCTTCTCGAATAGCTAAAAGTAGTTCCGCTGTTGCAGTGATTCGAGAAGGCGAAGTAGTGCTGGTCCGATGTTCAATAATATAATTTTTGATTTCAGTTTTTATGGGGTAGCGACTAGAAATAGGAGCAAGAAATTCTTCAAGAATCATTAAGTCAACTGGCCTGTACATCAATCGCATATCCTCTAGTAATTGCTCCATCTGATTGTTAACAGGAGTAGATATTTTTCTAGCGTGCTTTTGTTGAAAAGATTGTACTCGCTCAATATCGGATGCTTCAGGCTGTCCATGTATCTTTACTCGTAAGTCTTGAAAGGCAGGATAAGCTTCAGAAATATTTTTAGAAACAGCACGAACGTTGTAGCTATTTTTAGTTTCTTGAGTATGAGGAAGGGATTTTACCGTTTGCCGTACTAAAAAAAACTTTTCATTTATGGGGTCTATCTTTGCCAACAACTCTAATAAAAAATTTTTTCCCCAAGCCCGTTCATCTTCTACCTGTACCGCTCCTCTATAATAGCGCCCTCTTTCCAATATCCAGCCATCATCTTGTGCTTTTAAAAACTGTTCCAATTCATATTGTTTCAATCGAGCATGATCGTTCTTGGCATCCCAGAAGTCATCGAACTTTGTGGTCGCTAAAATTTGCCCTAAGAAAATATGTTGATTTTCAGCTAATGCCACTATTTGGTCTTTATATCTGGCTCTTTGATTTCCCCCCTTTTCAGCGCAAGGTTCTTTAGGCATCTGAATAGAATCATTTGGACAAAACCAGCGAATATCTTTATAAGGGCCACGGTCATTTACCCGATATTCTTTTATGAGTTCTGCTATTTCTGAGTTGGAAATAGTTTGTGCATTTCCTAGAAAGGGAAGCAATAACAAGCAGTACCAGATATGGAATTTCATTTAAAGGGTTTTGTTATGTTTGAAGAAAATCTACTCTACAACGGATGAGTTGGCTACTTGTTTAATAGACTGACAACCCTTTGATACCTTTATCGATATACTTTCAAACTCAATTGAACATATTAGACTCTCGGTCGTTTTAGGACAAATAAGGCATATTTTAAATATCAAATATTATGAAAACTAAATTATCAGGAACTTACGATGACATGATTGTCAATTTTGAATCTATAATGAGTCAATTGGACGAACGCATTAATGAGGTGGGTCAGCTTGAAAGAGATACGAATATGGGCACTAATACGAAAATGACGGGATACCTCAATAAATTAAAATTGGAACGTGCTAAAGTCAAACAAATTATTTATGATATGGGTCTTATGGAAGAAGGACAGGTATTGGATTTAAAAGAAGAATATAGTAAAGATTATAGATCAGCTATTGAAATTTTAGAAGCTTCTTTCAAATAAAAAAAAGTAACTATTTAGCACTTCGTCTAGAATTCTCCTCGACCCTCCGCAACCCCTCTATCCCCATAATATAGGCGGGGAGGGTTCTGGCATGTGTGCAAAAAAGTCAACAAAATATATTTTTAAATCACTTCAATAATTAAATAGATATGAGTAAAAACAATGGAAATATTTGGGCATTGGCATTCGGTGTAGCAGTAGGTGGTGCTACGGCATATTATCTAACCCAAACTAAAGAAGGAAAGAAAATGGCAAAAAAAGCCAAGAAAAAATATAAGCAACTAGAAAAGGAAGCTAGAACAAAACTAGAAGAAAACGCCGATATGCTTGCAAATAAAGCAACAGAAGCGGTAAGTACAACAAAACAAATGATAGATGAGACTGCAACTGTTGTTAACAAAAAAGTAGACAATTTGACTAACAAAGCAGAAAATGTAGTGGAGGATACAAAGAGTAGTTTTGACAAGGGAGTCGAGCAAGCACAGAGAAATCTAGCAGATAAAACAAGAAAGATTGAGCGGGTCTTACAAAACGGAAAAGCCTAGTAATAACTGAAAGCGCACGTTTACTAAACCTTCGAGGTTTAGTAAACGTGGATTAGTAACTTATTCTATCACCGTTGTTGAGTAGCAATAGATTAAGCAAGTGATTTATTTACAAAAATTAATTGTACAATCTATTCCCTGACAAATCTATTATATAATTCTGAAATAATATTAAACGATGAGTAGCCAAGATGATATTTTACAGCAAGCAGGAGAATCTTTCGAATATGCCAATCAGTATGTTCAAAAACAAATTGATCTTCTCAAATTGGAAAGTGCAGAACGTGTAGCAAAAGCAACTTCGTCTCTGATTACTTTGGCAGTTTTATTTTTCTTGGCTGCCCTTGTGTTTATTATGCTGTCTATCTCTTTAGGGTTTTGGCTTGGTACGGTGGTAGGATCTTATGCTACTGGATTTCTCATTGTCACGGGCATTTACGCTTTACTTGGTTTAATAGTCTTCTTTTTCAAAAGAGTATTTGTAACAAACCCCATTTTATCAAAAGTATTGGAGTCTTTTTTTGATTGACCTTGTTCCTATCCAATAAATGTTTAAAATAAAATAATTATGAGTAGAAAAATAAAAACATTAGCTCAATTAGAACAAGAGAAAAAGAAAGTAAAGATGCAAATGGAAGTATCTAAAAGAGCTTTTATTCATAGTTTCGGCACGACGCAAAGTCAGGCAAAGGGATTTTTTATGAAAAAAGTTGCCATTCCAGCAGGGGCAGTTGGACTTGCTACAATGGGGGCAAATAAATTATTTTCGAATACAGTTAGCACTCCTAAAAATTTTACTTCCAACAATAACACTCTGTTCAAAAAAATTATCCCCTTAGTGCTACCATTTATACAATCTTTTTTAGCAGAACCAGAGCGACTAAAAATGCTTCCTCCTTTTGTTCGAAATATTATTGCACCCGATGTTGCAGTAAAGAAAGCCAGACGTATAGAGAAAGTATAATAGCTGTTCACAATTCATTCGTATATGCTTTTCCATTATTCGATTAGCTTTATTCTACTTGCATTCACAGCTTTGTCCTCTTTAGAAATATCTACCTGGTGGGTAAAAATGTGGGATGCCGGACGGGCACAACTACTAGTTTTTATATCTTTGTTATTGGGTGTCGGAGTATTCACGTTCGACTACAATGAAGACATACAGATTGCGCTTACAGTCCTTCTCTTATCAGCAATGTGTTACCACCTATACGTTATATTCCCATTCACACCATTTCATAAAAAAGAAATCCAAA
>CAKZUM010000271.1 GCA_937921525.1 uncultured Saprospiraceae bacterium | reverse complement strand
CATTTAAAATGGTCTTTTGTCCTTTATACTGCTTTGAAAAAATGTTCATTTATACCAGATAAAATCTCATTTTTTCAAATTGTCTAAAGCAAAAAATCTTCATTTTAAATTGTAAATTTTATTTATCCCTCGTTCCTAATTGGAATTGAGTTTAAAACAATTCAGTTATACATTTTCAAACCACTTCCAAATAGCTTCTGAATCTTAGTCTAAGTAACGATACTAAGGTTTAAAAAAAGTAATATGAGATTAATTACACAAAGCGTTTACTACACATTCTTAGCGCTATTAATTATACTTTTTAGTATTCCATTAATAGCACAAGATAAAACTGAAAGACAAAAAAGAACTAAACTTACAAAAGTCAGAGGTTTAGTAATTGATAAAGAAACTAAAGAGCCACTTCCATTTGTAAATGTGGCTTTTGTAGGAACTACTGTTGGTACGACTACCGATTTTGATGGTAAGTATGAAATAGAAACCCAATGGGGTTCTGAAACTATTGAAGTATCCTATCTTGGCTATATTAGCAAATCCGCAAAAGTAAATCTGGAAGAACGAAATGTTATAGATTTTGAACTAGAATCAGAGTCTTTAAAATTAGATGAAGTCGTTGTAAAGGCTAAGAAGAAGCGATACCGTAAAAAGAATAATCCTGCGGTAGCATTGATGCGAAAAGTCATTGCCAATAAAGAAGATAATAGTCTTGGTAGTCACGACTTTTATGAGTTAAAAAAATATGAAAAAGTTGAATTAGATATTAACAATATCACGGATAAATTCAAGGCCCGTAAAGCTTTCAAAAAATTCCAATTCATTTTTGATTTCTTAGATACTTCCGAAATCAATGGAAAGCCTTTTTTACCTGTTTTCTTACAGGAAATTTCCTCAGATGTATATTATAGCAAAGAAGCTAACCAAACGAGAGAAGTTAGAAGTGGTATTCAAGCAACCAAACTAGAAGGATACCTAGATGAAAAATCCTTGACAACTATCATGGATTACCTCTATAATGAAATCGACATTTATAAAAATAATGTCATCTTGATGGGAAATCAGTTTACTAGCCCACTTGCCCCCATTGCTCCAGATTTTTATCGCTTTTATATCTTAGATACGGTGGAATATAATGGAGTACCGGCAGTAGATATGGCATTTATCCCAAAGATTAAAGGGAATTTTGGGTTCAATGGAAATATGCTGATCGCCTTAGATGATTCCTACCAAGTACTGAATGTTGATATGAGTATAGTGGATGATATTAATCTCAACTTCGTACAGGATTTAGTGGTGCAACAAGATTTTGAAAAAGGACCCGACGGTAAATATTTGCTCGCAAAAGATAAGATTATAGTCGATTACAATCTCACAAAGAAAGGCATTGGTTTCTTTGGTAAAAAAACGGTCTATTATACCGATCATATATTTGATAAACCAAGAGATGATAGTTATTACGCAGGTGCAGAAAATGTGGTAGAAGCAGAAGGGGCTTGGGAAGTGAAAGATGATTTTTGGTCAGACAAACGTCCTGAAACATTAACGATCCAAGAAGAAGGGGTTTACCATATGATTGATACGCTTCAGCAGGTACCAGCATTTAAAAGAGCCCTTAATTTAGTGTCTTTCTTGACTACTGGTTATACGCCTGTGGGGAAGTTTGATGTAGGCCCTATCAACTCATTTTATAGTGGTAACTCGGTAGAAGGATTTAGAGTGCGTTTTGGTGGTCGAACCAATGTAAAGTTCCATCCAAAATTACAGATAGATACTTACGCAGCTTATGGTTTTAAAGATAAGGAATGGAAAGGTGCTTTAGCACTCCTTTATTCTTTTAATGATAACTTTGAGGATAATCCCAAACACTTTGTCCGATTCGGTTTCAATAGAGAAACCCGCTTTCCCGGTTTAGAATTAGAATTTGTCAATGAAGATAATGCCTTCCTTTCTTTGAGACGAGGCGAAGCTAATAGAATGCTCTTTTTTGATTCTTATAGAGCAGAATATTTTAAAGAAAACAATAGTAATCTAACGTCTACTTTCACGCTAGAAAAATTAACGCAAAAACCTATTGGATCTTTGACCTTTGACTTTACAGATGATAATGGGGAACCCGCAAGTCTGGATGCCATTGAAACCTCAGAAATTGGTGCAAATTTCCGCTTCTCTCCCAATGCTGATTATTTTCAGGGGAAGGTCAATAGATACCCAATTTTTAATAAACACCCGATTTTTCAATTCTCCTATCTAGGTGCTTTTAAGAATGTTTTAGGCAGTACACATGGCTATCACAAAATCAGATTTGGTATCTTCAAAAGGTTCTATTTATCTTTCTTAGGCTTTACCAATATGGAGTTAGAGGCTGGAAAGATATTTGGTAATGAAGTGCCTTATGTATTACTACATATACCACGAGCAAATCAATCCTTTTTCTTGCAAAGAAGGTCTTTTAATATGATGAATTTCTTGGAATTTGCTAGTGATGAGTATGTGAAATTAAACTTTAGGCATTATTTCAATGGCTTCTTCTTTAATAGAATTCCATTGTTGAAAAAACTAAAATTGAGAGAGGTGATTACTTTTAAATCCATTTATGGTGGTTTAGCAGATGGAAACGATCCTAACAAAAATCCGAACTTGATTCAGTTTACGAGGACGGAAGATGGTATACAAGAGACTTTTAGTCTGAATGATAAACCTTATATGGAAGCTAGTTTTGGTATTCTAAATATTTTCAAAGTACTTAGATTAGATTTCATTAAGCGTTTGACTTATCTAGATAATCCGAATATTCCTGAGCTTTTTGGGGTGAAGGGATTAGGTATTCGTGGGCGGGTATATGTGGAGTTTTAAAGATTGTGGGATTGTTAATAAGTTTACTAAACCT
>CAKZUM010000270.1 GCA_937921525.1 uncultured Saprospiraceae bacterium | reverse complement strand
CCAATGCCTAGTTTTGCTTGCAACTCTTTTTCCTTATCAGGGACACTTGCTAGAATTTCTTTCGTCTTTTCATTCAACTCAATACCATCATAATAACCTGGGATCGTTACCCTACCTCGATCATCTTTCATGCTAGAGAGTAGTTGCGATAAGCGCAATGCGGGGTTGGGCGCATAATTTCCATAATGCCCACTATGCAAGGGAAAAGTTGGACCAAATACTTTAAGACTCATCGTAGTGATCCCTCTTGCACCATAAGAAATTGTCGGTTGATTATTCGGATGTTTAGGACCATCGAAAATAAGAAGCATATCCGCTGCCAAAACTGCTTTATTATCTAGTACGGCTTGCGCCAAATTTGGAGAACCTTTCTCTTCTTCAAAATCTAAAATGATCTTTAGATTATAGGGTAATGCTTTTCCTTGATCCTTTAATGTTTTCATCGCCGTTAAAAACATAACAAAAGGAGATTTGTCATCAGAAGAAGACCGGCCAAAGATTCGCCACTCTGGATTGAGTTGTTCTTCAGTCAACCGATTCCAATCTATCTGTGTCCAGCCTTCGCCTTCAATCTCTTCTTTTAAAACGGCTTGATAAGGATTGTCTTGAAACCAAAAACTAGGATCAACGGGTTGCCCATCAATATGAAAATAGAAAAGAACAGTTGGTTTATTTGGAAGCTGCTTTTTTTGCGTTGCCAATAATAAGGGAACGGTAGGCGTTTCTAATCGTCGACTAGAAAAATTAAAGTCAGCTAATTTTAAAGCGCACCAAGCTACATTTAATTCAATGTCTTCTTGATCGTTTGCATCGTTGGGAATAGCCAACAATTCTTTTAGTTGGGGTAGGGAGGCGATGGCATCTTTGTAGGTAATGTGTTGGGTATCAATAGGCTGCGCTTTTAATCCCATAAGCGCACTAATAATAATTAGTACTGTAAATAAATATTTTATCATTGCTTTTGTATTTAATACACTTTAGAACTAGTATCTTGAATTTGCCCGCCTTCTCTACCTTCCACCAAATTCAGCACCTCCAACCCACAACCCCAAGAAACCGTAAATCCTCCGCCACCATGCCCATAATTATGAATCACATTACCATCCCGTTCCAAACGTAAACTTGGCCGACCAGGACGCAAGCCCACCACCACATTTTTAAGAGGCAATCCTTTAATCTCTTTCACCAAATTCTGACAACGTTCAACGATTCCATTAGTGACGCTCTCTATTGGCGAAAGATCTTCTGCATATTTGACAACCGTTCCGCCCAATATAACGCAATCTTCTCTTGGAACGACATAAGCCAACTCTTCTCCTTTTTCGCCAAAGGTATATTCGGCTAATACACAAGGCACTTTATCAGACGCTTTCAGTTGGACAATCTGCCCTTGAATAGCATATAACGATTGGTCATTCAATAATTCCCTTGAGCCAAATCCTGTGCAATTAACGACTAGTTCTTTTTCATTAGAAAGAGCGGTAATGTCTTCTACTTTTTCTATTAGAACTTCTCCTCCCAAGGTATGGAAAGTATTCAATAAGTAGTTTAAATATAAAGGAGTTTCTATCAGAGGGGCCTGTACCATATAGCCACAAGTACTTTCAGGAGTTAGTTCATTGGGTAAGAGTGCTCGAATACTATCTTTTGGAATGGCTGATTTCCACCAAGCTTCTTCCTCGTCTTTAAGCAGAATTTTAGTTGGAATAATAGAAATGCCTGTCTTGGGCTGATTGGCTAATTCTTGAAATTGTAGGTAAGAAATGTTACTCCATTTATTGGCGAGTTCGACTGGATGTATTTCGTAAGGTAGCCAAATAGCAGCGGCAACTGCGGAGGTGGTTTGATCTGGTAATTTTTCTGTAATGATTTCTACGGAATAGCCTTCTTTTAGTAAGATGATTCCTGTTGTGAGTCCAGAAACACCGCAACCTATGATAGATATTTTTGGTCGTTTCATTTTTTATAATAGCGAAGAAAATGGTGGATGTAATTTCTAAATAAGCATAATTGAACGCAGATTTTACTGATTTTATAGGTCGTCTATATGCACGTGTTCAGTAGGTCGAGAGTGTGACATGCCAGATATACACAACTACCAACATTCATCACGACCTGCAAAAATCAAAAAATATCTATGTAACTACAAAGTAGTTCTGCGTTGAATTATGCCTATAAAGAAAAAAAGTCAACATCACTCAAGACCTACAAAAATCCATAATTATCCGCGTAGGTACAAAGTACCTCCGTGTTGAATTATGTCTATACAGTCGTCCGCCTGTAAAGCAAATTTCTAACAACAACTTCCAGCCTCTCCACCTTCCTCCGTACTAAAAGGCATAGCACCACCACAACCCTCAAAAACCCCATAATGCGTATCCCAAGTACCATAAAAATCAAAATGTTCTTGGAACCGAGTATCATGCAACATCTTATAAGTATTACCACAAACCGTCATGATCTTTCCCTTTGGAAAATGATGATGATCGTCCAAATCAAAACTATTGGGATTATTAGTAATAGTGCCCTTATAGGTAATTGCTTGCCCATAATCCTCACACTCATCTTCCAACCCATCAATTTTAAACAGACGATAGGTTACAGAGAAAAACTGAATGCTTCCACATTTTTCCTGAACTTCTTCATTTTCAATCGTGATCGGATTATTTTTGACACTTCTAGGATCGGTAAAGCCTACCTTTCTAGCTGTTCTTAAAAAGTCATTCCAGTATAAAGCACCACTCAAACACTCGCCCCAAAGCACAGGGTCTGCCTGCAATTCCTTACTAATTCGGCGATCACTATAGACATCGCTAAAATACATTTCTCCACCGGGTTTTAGGAGATTATAAGCATCTCTTAGCACCTTCTCTTTATCCATAGCTAAGTTGATGACACAGTTAGAAATGATTAAATCAAAGCTATTAGGTGCTAAATTTAACTGCTCTAAGGATTCGATATTTCCTTTTAAAAATTTGGTATTAGCATAAGTAAAACCAAATTTCTCTGTATGGTAGTCTACATATTTATTGGCTACATCCAATTGTTCGTCCGTCATATCTACCCCTACTACTTCCCCTTTTTGTCCGACTAATTGAGAAAGGATATAACAATCTCGTCCGCTACCAGAACCCAAATCTAATATTCTTAAGCCTTCCAGTTTAGCAGGGATAGCCAGGCCGCAACCATAATATTTGCTTTGTACCTCGTCATGTATATTACTTAATGCGTCTATAATATACTGTGGTGGTTTCTCCATCGTACAGCAAGCATTGGTCTTTAGGTCTTCAGACGTTTCTAATGCTTTGCCGTAATACTCTTTTACTTCTTCGTGCTTTTCTGACATGTTGTATTTTATTGATGTGTTGTAACTGTTTAATGTTGGCTGGCGCCAATGAAAAAGAAAAATTGAACGCTGAGACGCAGAGGCTTATACATTTTAACGACACTTGACTCTGCGCCTCTGCGTTCAATACCTATACATCGGCTTTAGCCGATGGTGAATAGTTATTCTTTAATTCCTACTCCTTAACCTAAAAATCATATTTAATCCCCAACTGCATCCGCCATCGAGAATTAAAAGAATCCACAATCCACGGGGCTTGATCAGCAGGAATATTAAAGGAGTACTGAGGAACATTATCCTCTACTCCTTGGAAATTTAATAAACTAACGCTAGAATTCACCACGTTTGGTACAAAAACCAAATTTCCCCAATCTTTGTTCAATAAGTTGAAGACA
The DNA here is from genome assembly GCA_937921525.1 of uncultured Saprospiraceae bacterium. GTDB lineage: Bacteria > Bacteroidota > Bacteroidia > Chitinophagales > Saprospiraceae > JAFMDF01. The sequence goes on along the minus strand of CAKZUM010000270.1, from coordinate 6,318 downwards.
TTAAATATATCTAAAGAAACGGATAATCTATTATTTAGACTATTATTTTTTAATAAATATTGTCCAAACTCAATTTTCATATCCAATTGGTGATTCCAAGGTGTGGTTGCGCCATTTCGAACGGCATATTCGCCTCTGTTTTCACTAAGATAATCATTGTTGTTGATATATTCCTCGAGATTGTTCCACTGTTCTGAGGCAGATAAAAGCGTTCCATTTGCATCAATAACATCTACCAAGGTTATATCTTCAGCGGTATTTGGAATATAGATTAAATCATTTCTAGAAGAACCATCCCTGTTCAAATCTCCTTGATAGACAAAACTAAAAGGACTGCCAGAGCGACCACTATAAATCATGGAAATCAATAGATCACTTTTCGTTCCAAGAGTATACCGAAGAGATTGAGAAAAGATAAGCTTATGCCGCAAGTCATAGTTAGAAAAAGAAAGTTCAGGGTCATTGCCAAATAAAGCTTGATTCCATTCGTAGTTAGCGGCAGGGCTACTTCTCACGGTACTCGATATATCCTTACTTTGTCCGTAGCTATAGCCAAAGGAAGAATAAGAAAAATCGGTTTTATGTTCAGCGTTAAAACTTATATTATATCTATAGCCTTTGTCGGTATTGGTTAATAAAAAGACATTGGTGAAATTTTGATTTATTTTTACTTCATCACCGCTGGTATTATAAAATAGTCGATCATCTGCACCACTATAATTGGAGAGTATCTCCTGTCTATTAAGCGTTTGAAAGAGTAAGCCTTGGCGGGTATCGGTGTAAGTACCTTCTATCCCAAATTTCCAATGATCGGTAGGAGTCCAATCTATGCCCAAGTTTGTTTTCCAGTCTCTTGGAAATTTAAAATCAGGGTCTAATAAATTAACTTCCGTAATACCCGGTTGAACATTTTGTAGCGTTCCTAGGTCTTCTACAATAGGCAGTGGGTCAGAGGGTTTTATATCAATATTAAAATAATTGGTACCTGATATATATTCAATATAACCAAACCATAAATAAGGCAACTTGCCAGAGAATAATCCAGTTCCACCTCTAACTTGTAAGTTATAGGTTGGTATCCGATAGTTGAATCCCAATCTTGGATTTAGCTGGATATTATTACGTAATTGATTATCGAATTGTTTGAAATTTTCAGAATCCGATATTAAATTACTGACGGGTAGTTCTTGGGTAAGAAATTGGCCATCCATTCTAAGACCTAGACTAATATCTAGATTATTAGTTACGCCATATTTATCTTGAAGATATAGAGCCGTTTCAAAAACACCAATAGTGCCAGATGGGTTATTTTGAACATAGTCGAAGGTATTATTTGCTGGGTTAACATTATAGACACCTCGAACTCTGGAAGGTTGTTCGTTTAAGAAATCTTCTACAGATTTGTACTCCCAACGCCCATTCCAAGCAGATAAAAAGCCATAATCTACATCATTTATTTGGGCTTGTAGACCAGCACTAATTGTATGACTACCATTGATATAGGTCAGTTTATCAGTTATTTGTAGTGTTTGAAAGGCTGTATTAAAAACAGAAGCCTCTCTGTAGGTTCCCGCAAAAACTCTAGTATTGGAGGAAGTAGCAATTTGCAAGTGAGGAAAAATTCTTCCTTCGAAGTCTCTACCTTCTTTGACCGTATTATACCCAATTTTTAGGTTATTAAAAATATGATCAAAATTAGATTTTAACTCTACCGTGGTACTATTAGCTGTGCTATTATGTCGGAAACCTTGGTTGCCAAAATTAAAGAAAGTAGCATTCCATTCTAAATTATCCGTAAAGCTTTTTACGTAATTATTTCTGATGGTCAGTTTATTTCTATCATTTAAAATAAAATCCAAACGAGTAAAAAGTTTCCTACTTTCTGTTGCTATATCAGCATTTTCAAAAGCACCCGGATCATAATCGTAATTGTTTAAGAGATGATTTCTAATTTGAAAAATACTTTCCTCAGATATATTAGAACCGATAGACCCTGGTGCATTGATGAGTGGAGTATTAGACTTCGCATATTCCATATTGACAAAGAAAAATACTTTATCCTTTTTGATCGGACCTCCCGAATTGAAACCTAATTGATAATCGTAGAAATTGACCTCATCTTGTTTTATTCCTTCCACATAATTGCCCAAAGTAGTTTGATTATTTCCATAAGCGAATAACGAATGCTCGAATTTGTTAGTTCCATTTTTAGTAATAATATCCACATTAGCACCATTAAAGTTGCCAATACTCACATCAAATGGGGCAAGCTTTACAGATAACTCCTTAATAGCCCCTAAGCCAATTGGCTGAGTTTTAGCCAGACTTCCAGGCGTACCGTTAGCCTGAGAACCAGCCGCACCACTAGCAGGTTCTTGAAAACCAATGACATCATTAGTTGCCACTCCATCAATATTGAGATTATTAAATCTGTGACTTGCACCACCAAAGGAGTTTAAATTATTTTCAGGCAAGGATCTAGTTAATTCTTGAATACTTCTAAATATAGTAGGTGTCTGTTCTAACAATTCATTAGATATATGTTTTTCATTCCCACTTTTATCAGTTTGCGTGGAGGCAATCACCTCTACTGTAGTTAGTGTAATATCTTCACTAATTAACTTAAAATCAGTGTTTACACTATTGCCTAAAGAGATTTTTATATTTTTTTTGAAGATAGTCGTATAGCCAATATAAGATACTTCGACATCATATATAGAGGGGGTTAGATTGGGTATGCTATAAAAACCTCTCGCCTGAGAAATACTTCCACTAGTAGCATTTGTAGCTTGGTCAATAACTTTGATAGTAGCAAATTCTATAGGAATACCACTCTGATCTAGAATATATCCTTGTATAGTACCTGTCGTTTCTTGCGCAATAGACGAGATTGCATGTAAGAAGAGAAAAATATATATAAATAACTTAAACTTCATCTATTGGTTTACCTATAGTGAAATTTCACAAAATTAAGCTTAGTACATGAGAATAACTACTGTGTAGCTAAGTTAGTCCTCTTTAATGTCAACAGAGAGACACCTAAATTTGTTTTGGATTTTAGTTTTATGACTAAATAATTAGTTATATAATTTATTAATTAGTTGTAAAACTAAAAAAGACGAACTATATTTGCTCTACAATGTAATAACTCAAAACCCATACAACTATGAAAATTCGTTTTTTATTGACCATTATTGGATGCTTGCTTTTGCAGCTTTCTTATGGACAAAGTAAACAAAATCAAGACAATTATTCTCTTTTTGCAAAAGAGGCTTGGAAGCTTTATGAAGCCAAGGATTATCAGAAATCAGCCGAAAAGTATAAGGCAGCCTTTGATCAAATAGAGGGAAAAGCCTATCCCAATGATAGATACAATGCTGCCTGTTCCTATGCTTTGGCAGGAGATGTAGATAATTCTTTTTATCATTTATTGAGGCTAGCCAATAGTATCACTAAGTATAGCAACTATAATCACCTCACCACTGATGGAGATTTAGAGAGTCTTCATAAAGACAAACGATGGCAAGAATTACTAGCGGTTGTCAAAGCTAATAAAGAGGAGATAGAGAAAGATTTTGATAAACCTTTGGTGGCGTTATTAGATACGATTTATCAAGAAGATCAAAGCTATAGAATGCAGATAAATGCTATTGAAGAAGAACATGGCAGAGATTCAGAGGAGATGCAACATCATTGGAATTTGATTAATGAAAAGGATTCTATTAATCTGATAAAAATTAAAAAGATTCTAGATGAACGGGGTTGGCTTGGGCCAAAGATCATTGGTAACCAAGGAAATAGTACTTTGTTTTTAGTGATCCAGCATGCTGATATTGAAACGCAAGTACACTATCTTCCTATGATGAGAGAAGCGGTAAAAGAAGGAAATGCACAACCTTCTAGCCTAGCACTTTTGGAAGATCGGGTAGCATTGAGACAAGGGAATAGACAAATTTATGGAAGTCAGATTGGTAAGGATCCAGAGTCTGGAGAATACTATGTCTCCCCATTGATTGATCCTGAAAATGTAGATAAAAGAAGAGCGGAAGTTGGACTTGGGCCATTGTCAGATTATGTAGGACATTGGGATATGACTTGGGATATTGAAAAACATAAAGCGAGTACTGCCAAAATAGAAGCAGAAGTAGCCAAAAAAGAGAAAGAAAATAAATAATAGTATAATGAAACTAACGAGAGCAGAAGAAGAATTGATGCAAATTATTTGGGATTTGGGGCCTTGTACGGTCAGCCAAATACGAGACATTATTGCCGAACAGAACAATAATAAAAAACCACCTCATTCCACCATTTCTACCATAGTTCGCATCTTAGAAGAGAAGGGCTACTTGAATCATAAGGTGTATGGACGGACCTATGAATACCGACCAATTATTAGTCGAAAGGAGTATAGTAAGACTAGTTTAAAAAAATTGGTCAATGACTATTTCAATGGGTCTATGGATACCTTGGTGTCTTTTATGGTCAAAGAAGATGATTTGAAAATTAGTGAATTGTCTGACTTGGTGGAGCGATTGGAGGAGGAGGATTGATCGTTTTTGCTGGATGTTTCATCCGACCACTCCAAAGTGATCGGATGAATTTTTGATGATCTGGTGATATTTTCTTCTTATACATAATTCAACACGGAGCTACTTCGTAGCCACGCGGATGACACGGATTTTTGTAGGTCGTGAGTGATGTTGAATGAGCCTTTTGTCCAGCAACTTCCCGTTGCTGGACAAATTATAGAAAATTATCTAGATATTTATTTGTCGAATTAAAACGAGAAATTGCCACTCATGACCTATGGTCCACACCTTATACAGGCGACCTAAAAAATCTGTTATATCCGTGTTCAATTATGTCTATATAGAAGTGATAACTAGATGGAGTTTATTCTACCTATACTAGTTAGGCATACCTGATAAAACCATCGGGCATATCTGGACGCTATACGCTTTTCTAAATCGAGAGAAAAATTCTAATCATGATAAACTATTTCCTCAAAGTAACAATTTGTTGGGGTTTATTCTACCTAATATATACCCTCTTTTTGAGTAAGGAAACTTTCTTTAAAATCAATCGCTGGTATTTGTTAGGAACGCTCGTCTTAGGTTTAGTTATTCCGATTATACCCATAGATTTAATTTACTATTTTTCTAGCCAACCGACAACGGCAGTACCATATGTTCATCCTATTGTAGAACCTATTGTAACACAGGTGCAGATAGTTGATACAGCAATAGCCGTTCAAACAACGAAAGAAGAAATTCGGTATGGATTACTTTTATTATGGTTGATTTATGCTATTGGAGTAATCGTGAAACTGAGTAAATTCGGTAATGGTTTAAGAAAAATATATAAGCTTTATCAATCAGCTACCGTTCATCAAAGAGGAAATTACAAGCTAGTGCTAACAAAAGAAATACACCTGCCTTTTTCCTTTTTTAATTACCTCTTTTGGAGTCAAGGGACGCATATAGAAGAGAAAGATGCAGGAACCATTATTACCCATGAAGTAGCGCATATTAATCAGTGGCATAGTATAGATACCTTGTTGTTGGAATGGCTGAGTGTATGGCTATGGTTTAGCCCACCGATCTATTGGTATAAAAAATCGTTAAAAGATATACATGAATATTTGGCAGATGCCTGTGTATTAAAAGATACCAAAACCAAACAATATGGACAGCTCTTGTTAAAGCAAGCTCAGTCAAGTATGCAGCTTGCATTGGCCAATCATTTTCTAGATTCTCAACTCAAAAAACGTATTCTAATGATGACAAAAAATCAATCTTCCAACCAAGCTTTAATGAAGTACCTTTCCGCACTACCTCTATTGGTATTGATGATAATGGTATTTTCTAATCCACAAGTACGAGCGAATTTGAATGCTACCGCGCAGTTGTCTATTGACTATTTGAATCCACATGTAGAGGTGCCACCTATCTCAGCAAGTTTGTTATTATGGATAGGTGGAGACTTTGATCGAGCGAAGGCCAAGAAGGTGTTGGAGGCAGCGTATGCTTGTGAAGGGGTGTTTGTAACACATTTAATAACGATTGCTTCTGGAGAACAAAAGATTGTGGAACAAGAAGGAGATAGAATAAAAGAATTGCATAAAGCTGCTATTTTTTTAGTGAGGAAATTTCCATTACACTTAAACGAGATACATGAATTAGCGATTGAAGTGGCAAAAGAAGAAGGATATGCCTTACGTTTTCACGAAGATGGAGAAAGTATTATTTATAGAGAACTAGAACCTAATAAAGAAAAAGAGGAGATGGAAGTAATACTGAATAGAAATGTTGTTGGTAC
>CAKZUM010000269.1 GCA_937921525.1 uncultured Saprospiraceae bacterium | reverse complement strand
ATTCGCATTTAATACTATAAGATAAGGAAGTTGTTTAAAAATGAATTGATGCATTATTTGTAAGTCATTGATTCCTAGGATCTTCAGCTTTTTTGATTCCCGTAGCTAAGGCTACGAAAATCAAAAAGAGCTTCGCCCTAGAAACCAAGCACTTACAACTAATTGCAGAATACATTCTTAAACAACTTCAAGGATTAGATTTTGCTTTATAAAAAAAAAGTTCAAAATTAAAAAATATGAAATACCGAAAGGAAAAAGACAGTATTGGCTACATCAAAGTACCCGCAGAGAAATACTGGGCAGCACAAACGCAGCGATCTACTCAAAACTTTAAAATTGGAGGGCAACAGATGCCAAAGGAAGTCATCCAAGCTTTTGCAATACTTAAAAAAGCAGCAGCTACCACTAATGCAGAGTTGAAAGTATTACCTAAGGCGAAAGCTAAATTGATAGGAAAGGTATGCGATGAAATTTTAGCTGGGAAACTAGACGATCAATTCCCTTTGGTAGTATGGCAAACGGGTTCTGGTACGCAGTCTAACATGAACGTCAATGAAGTGATTGCCAATAGAGGACATGTCATAAATGGCGGAAAATTGTTAGACGAGACAAAATCGTTGCACCCCAATGATGATGTCAATAAATCTCAATCTTCTAATGATACCTTTCCGACAGCCATGCACATAGCTGCCTACAAGATGTTAGTAGAGGTAACAATACCAGGTATGGAAGCTTTGAAAGATACCTTGGCAGCAAAATCTAAAGAGTTTAAAAATGTCGTGAAAATCGGGCGTACCCACTTTATGGATGCGACACCTGTGACAGTTGGTCAACAACTTTCAGGCTATGTCTCTCAATTAGAACATGGAATAGCGGCTATCAAAAATACGCTAAAACATTTGGGAGAGTTAGCACTAGGTGGTACAGCGGTAGGTACAGGAATGAATACGCCTAAAGGCTATGATAAACTAGTGGCAAAGCATATTGCGAGTTTGACGGGCTTACCTTTTAAAACAGCTAAAAATAAGTTCGAAGCATTAGCGGCACATGATGCCATTGTAGAAGCACATGGTGCCTTGAAAACGGCTGCTGTTTCTTTAATGAAAATAGGGAATGATATTAGAATGTTGGCATCAGGCCCTCGTTCTGGAATTGGAGAACTTATTATTCCAGCAAATGAACCGGGTTCTTCTATTATGCCGGGTAAGGTTAACCCAACCCAAGCGGAGGCTTTGACAATGGCAATGGCGCAAGTCATGGGTAATGACGTGGCGATTAACATAGGTGGTGCAACTGGACATTTTGAATTGAACGTCTTCAAACCTATGATGATCTTCAACTTTTTAATGTCTGCTCAATTGATTGGAGATGCTTGCGATAGCTTTAATACCAACTGTGCTAAAGGCATTCAACCAAATCTTAAGCGTATTCAAGAAAACCTAGATAATTCTTTAATGCTAGTAACTGCTTTGAATACCAAAATCGGCTACGATAAAGCAGCAACAATTGCTAAAAAAGCATACAAAGAAGATACGACTTTGAAAGCAGCTGCTATTAAATTAGGTTATTTGACAGAGAAGGAGTTTGATGCGTGGGTACGACCTAAAGATATGGTGGGAGGATTGAAATAATGGTAAATGGTAAATGGTAAATGGTAAATCACGTGATTCACCATTTACCATTTTACATTTACCATTTACCATTTACCATTTTTTCACACTTGCTTCATAGACAACAATATTCGATTACGAGCAATATCTATTTCTAATATCTTCACTTTGACCTGTTGCTGTAACTTCACCTCGTCGGCAGGATTTTTAACAAACTTATTGGCGATTTGAGAAACGTGTACTAAGCCATCTTGCTTGACGCCAATGTCTACGAAAGCACCAAAATTGGTGATATTCGTCACTAGTCCTGGTAATATCATTCCTTCAGACAAATCATTGATCGTTTTGATGTTTTTAGCAAATTCAAAAGATTTTGCTTTTCCTCTTGGGTCTAATCCCGGTTTATCTAATTCTTTTAGAATATCTTTTAAGGTAGGCAGTCCAATTTTATCGGTAATATAGTTCTGTAATTTCAGTTCTTTGTGCAAAGTCTTATTACTGATGAGTTCCTTTACCGAGCAATTTAAATCTTTAGCCATTTGTTCTACAATAGGATAGCTTTCAGGATGAACCGCCGTATTGTCTAAAGGATTTTTAGCATCTTTAATGCGTAAGAACCCTGCACACTGTTCAAAAGCTTTCGCACCCATTCGAGCCACTTTTTTCAATTGTTTTCTATTCGAAAACGCCCCATTTTCTTTTCTATATTGAACTACATTGTCTGCTAAAGTAGGCCCTAGACCAGATACATAGGTGAGCAAATGCTTACTTGCCGTATTGACATTTACCCCTACTGCATTCACACAACTTTCTACGACTCTATCCAAACTTTCTTTTAGCATTCCTTGATGGACATCATGTTGGTATTGACCAACCCCTATAGATTTTGCATCTATTTTTACCAATTCGGCTAATGGGTCCATTAGTCGCCTACCTATAGATACTGCACCTCTAACTGTAACATCTTGATCGGGAAATTCCTCTCTGGCAGTAGCCGAAGCTGAGTAAATAGACGCCCCATTTTCATTCACCATATAGACTTCTACCGAGCGACCAAAATCTATATCTTTGACGAGTGACATGGATTCTCTACCTGCTGTCCCATTTCCAATAGCGATGGCTTGAATATCATACTGTTGTACGAGCTTTTTCAAGGCATTGACTGCACCAATACGATCCGATTGGGGTGGATGTGGGTAGATAGCCGTGTTTTGGAGTAAGTACCCATTTTCATCTAAACAGACAATCTTGCAACCTGTTCTAAAGCCGGGGTCAAGGGCTAAAGTTCGTAACTCTCCTAAGGGCGGGGCTAACAGAAGTTGCTTTAAATTTTCCGCAAATACACCAATCGCTTCTTTATCCGCCAATTCCTTAGTGATATTTCTAAATTCTGTTTCAATAGAAGGTTGAATCAATCGTTTATAGCTATCCTGAACAGCCAGCTTTACTTCCTTTGAGGCAGCCCCGTTGCCCTCTATAAATTGTTGCTCTAGCTTATAGAGTACTTCCTCTTCCTCTGGCTTTATGGAGACTCTCAAAAAGCCCTCTTCTTCTCCTCGCCGAATAGCCATCAGTCGGTGAGCAGGACATCTTTTTAAAGGTTCTTCAAAATCGAAATAATCTTTGTATTTGATACCTGCTTCTTGTTTACCTCTAGCTACTTTTGCTCTTATGGTTGCTTCCTTTTTAAATATATATCTTACTTTATTTCTAGCTACTTCATTTTCATTGACCCATTCTGCTATAATATCTCTTGCACCTGCTAATGCTTCTTCAATACTAGGTACTTGATCATTAAGGAACTTCTCCGCTTCCGAGTCAATTTGTTGTATTTTCTGTTGAGAGAGTAGGGTAGCGAGCGGTTCGAGCCCTTTAGCTTTTGCAGCAGCCCCTCTAGTTTTCCGCTTCTTTTTAAAAGGAAGGTAAATATCTTCTAAGACCGTACTATCCCAAGTTTCATGGATTCTTTTTTTGAGCGCATCCGTTAAGGCACCCTGTTCTTCTATCGCATGAAGGATGGTTTCTTTGCGTTTTTCTAATTCTCTGATTTTTTTTAAATGGGTACTAATATCGCCAATCGCTACTTCGTCTAGCGATCCAGTCACCTCTTTTCGATATCTAGCGATGAAGGGAATGGTGGCACCTTCGTCCAATAATTTAATGGTGTTTTCTACACTATTTTTAGGTAGATTTAGTGTTTTTGTAATTAGGATAGTGTGTGTAGTACTCATCTAGGAGTGAATGTTTTTAGTGTAGTTGTTCTTTAATAAATTAGTCTTTTTAAGCCAAACACAAATCTAATTTTTTTCGGCTATTGTTTGGGGTAAATAATAGATTTTATTCTAAAAAAATAAGGAATCTCTGACAAGTTTATCCAAAGACTAAAAGTAGTTGACACTTTTAACTTCAAACTCAACTTCAAACTCAACTTAGCTGACTTTTGGTGCGCAGCGCATAGGTGAAACGAAACAAAGAATGATTTAATAAGTGTCACAAAAAAATAATTGATATCATCGATTTCACTTGAGCTCCTTGGCGGTCAATTGAATCTTGATTTAAAAAAATAATTAACTGCGATCGTCGGATAGCGAATAGCAAGAAACGATTTCGTGTATGATGTGGTACGAGCCATTAAGCTCACTCGGCAGCTTGTCTTGTTAGGCAATTTACTTGGTTAGAGAAGAAGAGAG
>CAKZUM010000268.1 GCA_937921525.1 uncultured Saprospiraceae bacterium | reverse complement strand
GACGTATGCTATGTGACCTATGTATCTATGTGGTAAAATTGTCAACTACTTTTGTGGTTTACCCTCTACCCTCCGTTTTAAAAACAATATTATGAAATTACCCTATGGAGTTACTAATGGTAATTTTATCCATATATCTGAAGTCCCCTCTGGTCGTTCCTCCCTACAATGTCCTTTTTGTAATCAATCATTATTAGCCAAAAAAGGTAAAATAAAAAGGCATCACTTTGCACATGATGGCAGTAGTTGTATCTCTAGCTTTAATAATAACTTTTTTGGTATTCTTGGTAAGCTACCTACCCACCTACCTCTTTGTATGTATGCTAAGCATAAAGTACAGACCATCAACACCCACTTGGAAGAACTTCAGCAAGAATTGACAGTTGCTACCCAAAAAGAAAATAAGGAACAACAGTTACTTCCTGAGCTGCTTTCTATCTTAAGCCAATTAGAACAACGTTATCTAAAGGAAAAACAATCCCAAAAAGCAAAACAAGTAAAAAAAATCCAAGAGCAAACACATAGATATACCACTCATAAAATTGCGCCTTTTCCTGAATTTCATTTAATAAAAGATGTGGACTTATTTAAAGATGGATTTACAGATGGCAACAAGACTTGCCGTTCCGATGAGGTCAAGCAGGAGGTCTTCGAATACTTTTACCCCATTGCATTAGATAAGTATGTACAATGCCTAAAGCATTTTCATCAACAGCTTACTACCGATATAGCGGAACTTCAATCTAAAATAGATTTATTTCAAAAAGAACTGAATTACTTTAATTTATTTGATTTATACTTTATCGAAGTGACTACGGATAAGGATCAGTTTCATAAAATTGGTCTTACCTCTAGATCAATAGAGACTCGATTAAAGGAGATTAAAAGAGACTTAACTCCCTACTACCCTACTGTTCAATTAAAAGTGCTTTTCCTCAAAAAAGGAGTCGCATTTACAGAAACTTTTTTCAAACAAAAATATGCTGCCTACCAACTCCCTATCGGTACACTAACAGAGTATTTTAAGTTTTCTAACCAACTACTCTTTTTAATCTTGAAAGATTTTAATTGTCTCAGTTTAGAAGGTATTCCAGAAAGAGGTACTGAAAATTGGATCTATTGGGCGTATTTCAATAGTAATGGCAAACTCTATGGTGGTCACCATTCCAGAAGTATTTATATCAATAATGAAAAACATCTACTGTCTAAAAAGGAAGGGCTTCTAGTCGAGCGACTGATTGGTATGGGGAAGTGATTTGTTTAGAGCAGAGAACAGAGAATAGAGAGCAGAGATGTATTTCGTTAAAAAGACTGTACTTCGATGTTACTATACGAAGTACGTCTCTATTCCCCGCCCGCCTGACGGCAGTCGGGCTGATCTGCTCTCGGTTCTCTACTCTAATTAGATGGTCATTATATCTTTTTCCTTAATCTCTATTAATTTATCAACTTCTTTAGTAAAAGAATTAGTAGCATTTTGGACGTCTTCTTCTTTACCCTTTCCTGCATCTTCAGAAAAACCATCTTTAACGGCTTTCTTAATAGAACCCATTGCCTCCTTTCTGGCATTACGAATACTAATTTTGGCATCCTCACCCAAAGCTTTTGCCTGCTTTACTAATTGCTTTCTGCGTTCTTCCGTTAATGGTGGAATACTTAAACGAATCATTTCGCCATCATTCATAGGGGTAATTCCTAGATTCGCTTCAAATATTGCTTTTTCGATAGCCGCAAGCAGTGGCTTTTCCCATGGTTGTATGACTAAAGTTCTTGCATCTGACTTAGAAACGTTGGCTATTTGCTTCATCGGCGTAGGCGTTCCGTAATAAGGCACCAAGATATCATTGACCATATTTGGTCCAGCTTTGCCTGTTCTTAATTTTTGAAGCTCTTTATGTAGACGCTCTATAGCTGATCCCATAGATTCTTGAGCAATTTCTATCGACATATTAATATCGTCGAGCATAATAATAGATTTAATTTAAAAATTATATACTACTGCTTCATTCTGCACTTTTATATCGTTGGTTTTTTCCATTTTGTCAATAATGGAATCTATTTGTTTTGTTACTTCTTGGGAATTATATTGTAATAATATATAACTTTTTAGAGACTCTAAAGCTTCTGGTCGATTTCCAGATAATACCAAGCGTTTGATCGTTTCTCTAGCGACCTTTTCAGGTATGGGGCTTATTTTTACATTGCCATTGGTGGTTTGGATTTTTCCATTGGATGGTTTGGCATTCACCGTTTGCGTGGGTGTTGGGGCAATTGGTTCTGGTATTACCGTTTTCTTGGGACTAGGTTCTGCTACTTTCTTTTGGGGAGAAGGAACCACTTCTTTAACTATTGGTCGATCCGCTTTTACTTTCTCTGTTGACCAATTAATTCCTTCTAAGTCACTAATGACTCGTTGTTCTTCCTTCTTGTTCGTTACTCTAATACAGCTTCTACCCTTTTCATTGATATATTGTATTAGGTGGTCCATTGCCTTACTCTCTGAAATAATAGCGAACTCTACCTCTTTATCTAGTTGCTCATGTAACCTTCCCATGAAGAAACTGATATAATTAGCTACTGTTTCAGGCGTCTTACCATTTGTAGCTACCCATTTCACGCTATCTCCTAAGTGTTGTAATTGTTGTACCAACTTAAAGGGAACTACTTTTGCTTCCTTATCTACAAACACATATGCTCCATCACAGACTTGCTCTAACTTATTTAAGCTGATCTTTTGCAAGTCATCTATATTAATGAAAATTATTCTACTGTATTGATCCGACTCCATTCGATTGATGTATAATTTGGCTTAGTAACAATGAAAAGTAAACAAATAATCAGCTTTCTTTAAGGGAGGACTAAAGTAGCTTAAAAAAAGGTTTTTTACAATTTTTAATCTATGTATTTTCTGAATCCCCTAACTTTTATTTACAGAGAAGTTGTTTAAAAATGTATAGTTGATTTATTTGCAAGTCATTGATCGCTAATGACTTCGGCTTTTTAAATTCCCGTAGCTAAGGCTACGAAAATATAAAAAGCCTGCATCCTAGCAATCAAGCACTTACAACTAATCTCAGTCTACATTCTTAAACAACTTCAGTTATATTAAACTAATATTTCAAAGCATTTGTTCGATTAGACTATAAAAAAATGACTACCGTACACTTTTTAAATTTTATAAGAAATACTGTTCTTGGAACAGATCGTCGAGGTTTGTAACCTCGATGCAGTAGGATTATCGTATAGCATCGAGGTTACAAACCTCGAC
>CAKZUM010000267.1 GCA_937921525.1 uncultured Saprospiraceae bacterium | reverse complement strand
TTTATATGAGGATGGTTCGTTGTTTCATGGTCAATATTTTCAAGGAATAGAAGACATTCTAGATTGGACAGAGCAGCAAATTATCTTATCCTGCAAAGCACCACAAGTGCCTTCAACAGATCAAGGACAGTTTCCTGTCCGTTCAGTCAATACTTTCTTTTCGGATATTCAATATCAAGGGATGGTGGTCTGGGTACAGCGGTATCATGATGGGGCGAAGAGTTTGCCTTTGTCTACGCAATCCGCTACGATTTATCAGCCTATTCCTTTTGAAAAGGAATTGTTTGTGCATGTAGGGATTGTGGAAAATTCGGAATTTAAGTTGGTGGCAGATTGTACGACGTATGATGCGGATGGGACGGTGTATATGGTGACGCGGGGGGCGGCGGTGACGGTGTCGGCGGAGTTGGCTTGGTAGGGGGATAGCTTTTTGATAGCTAATATTAGATGTGTTTTTTACAGGGACGAAGCTACGCTCCTTATGGAACGCAAATAGACTTATTTTCTACAGACAGGGTCGGGGCGATGCCCCTTTTGAAGAGAAATGAGAGGAGCATAGTATCGAACTTTTTATAGTCCAAGAAGGTACGTTGATAATTAGATGTTTTTACAGGGGCGAAGCTACGCTCCTTATGGAATACAATTAGCCTTATTTTTTACAGACAGGGACGGGGCGATGCCCCTTTGAAGTGATATAAGGAGTATAGCAACGAACTTTCTATAGTCCAAGAAGGTATGTTGATAATTAGATGTGCTTTTACGGGGACGAAGTTACGCTCCTTATAGAATATGATTAGGCTTATTTTCTACAGACAGGGACGGGGCGATGCCCCTTTGAGGTGATATAAGGAGTATAACAACGAACTTTCTATAGTCCAAGAAGGTATGTTGATAATTAGATTTGCTTTTACAGGGATGAAGTTATGCTCCTTATAGAATGTGATTAGGCTTATTTTCTACAGATAGGGACGGGGCGATACCCCTTTTGAAGTGACATGAGAGGAGTAGCATAGGATTGAACTTTCTATAGTCCAAGAAGGCATGTTGATAATTAGATGTGCTTTTACAGGGACGAAGCTACGCTCCTTATGGAACGAAAATAGACTTATTTTTCTACAGATAGGGACGGGGCGATGCCCCTTTGAAGGGGCATTGCTTTGATCCTGTTTATAGAAAAGGAATATGCTATTGCTATGTACTAAGGAGCATAGCTTCGTCCCTGTCTGTAGAAAAGAAAGATGCTATGCTAGGGCACTAAGGAGCGTAGCTTCGTCCCTGTAAAAGTCAACACCAAGCAAGTATCAAAAGCTAAAGAACTTGAAATTTCAACGATACAAATCATC
The DNA here is from genome assembly GCA_937921525.1 of uncultured Saprospiraceae bacterium. GTDB lineage: Bacteria > Bacteroidota > Bacteroidia > Chitinophagales > Saprospiraceae > JAFMDF01. Next base: position 1,903 of record CAKZUM010000267.1, on the reverse strand, counting down.
ATAAAAATCAAATAAATATTTGTCATCGTAATCGACTTCAAATTTTTTAAGAAAATCAATATACTCTTCTCGAAAGGTTTTCTTTCGATGATGAATTTCTTGATTTTCAATATATTTAGCAACAGCAGGTATTTGGGAACGAGAATAGGAGAACGCTCCATAACCTCGTTGCCAAGAAAAATTATATGGCATCCAAGGTTGTCGTTTAATGAATTTAGTAGCGGCTGTTTTAATACTTTCTGCAAAATCAGAAATACTTTGGGCAGGATGTAAACCAATAAAAAGATGAGCATGATCGGGCATACAATGAATTTGAAGCAACTTATGCTTATCGCTTTGAATAACGCCCGTTAGATATTGGTGAAGTTCTTCTTTGTGCGCTTTGGGAATGAGGTGTTGTCTGCCTTTTACAGCAAAGACAAATTGAATGTACAATTGCGTGTAGGTATTTGCCATCGTGTTTAGTTTAGTTTTCTCAAATAATAGAAAGGTATTACAATTAGTTGAAAAACATAAATCTATAACTAGGAATCTTCTGACCTATGGATATAATAAATAAATCACTAAACCAATGAACCAACATAAACAATACTACCACCAAAGAGCCAAAGAATACGAAAAGGTCTATCAAAAACCAGAAAGACAATTCGATTTACAAGGAATGCAAATCTTCTTACAAGAAGAAGCAAAGGGAGCAAATGTATTAGAAATTGCTTGTGGTACAGGCTACTGGACAGAAACCCTATCCAAAGTCTGTAAATCTGTGCATGCCTGTGATTATAATGAATCTGTATTAGCAATAGCAAAGGAAAAGAAGTATGGACCTGCATCAGTAACTTTTGAACAAGTAGATCTTTGGAAATTACAAAAGCCAGTTAAACCTTATGATATAGTGATCGGCGGTTTTATATGGTCGCATATTCTAGTAGAAAAACTACCTGTGTTTATTAATCTACTACGCCAACAGATCTAAATAATTACAGTAGAACAATAAATATTTAAAAGAAAATAGAAATATGAAAAAGCTAATTGGTAGTTGGGAAATTCAAGAAATGGAAATGTGGGACGAAGATTATTTCAATATGGAAACACAGGCATTTATAGAAGTCAAAGAAAACAAAACGGGTAATTTCCATTTTGGATTAGTAAGAGGATATTTTCATTGGAATATGTATGATTTTGGCGCTAGTAAAAGATTAGAATTTACATGGGAAGGAAGTGATGAAACGGATGAAGCATTTGGATCAGGTTGGATTTTATTAAAGCCTGAAAATAGTATAGAAGGAGAGTTTAGATTTCATAATGGAGACGATTCTACGTTTAACGCAAAAAGAAAGAAATAAAAGAATTCAAGAATAGAAAAGGAAAAGAGTCTTACTTTGAATTTTACCGAATAAGATAACATATGAATCAAAAAATAGCCATCATCGGCATGTCAGGCCTCTTCCCCGGTTCTTCCACCAACGATCAGTTTTGGAACAACCTCATGCAAGGAAAAGATTTGACGAGCATGGCAACGGAAGAAGACTTTGGGGTATCCCCAGATCATTTTTTCAAAGACGGGAAAGGAATCGTAGATAAATGCTACTCGCTACGGGGAGGGTATATTCGAGATTTTAAATTTGACCCTAGGGGATATGCGATGTCTGAAGAGTTCTTAGCGGCGCAAGATAAATTATACCAATGGTCGATCTACGTAGCGAAGGAAGCCTTAGCGCATAGTGGGTATTTTGGGAAGAAAGAAAATCTAGAACGATGCGGTGTGGTATTAGGAAATTTATCTTTTCCGACAGGCTCTTCGCATAAACAATTGGCATCTGTTTATACAGACACAGCGGAACAGGCATTGCAGAAAATATTAAAGCAACCCGATTTTCAAATAAGACCGCACACCAAAGAAGAA
>CAKZUM010000266.1 GCA_937921525.1 uncultured Saprospiraceae bacterium | reverse complement strand
TCACACTACTGGACATTGTTTAGAACAGAGAGCAGAGAAGAGAGAGTAGAGACGTATTTCGATTAGAAAACAACGAAATTTCGTCATTTTTTAAACGAAATCTGTCTCTACTCTCTGCTCTTTAAAATGTCCAGTAGTGTGATAAAGTGTTCTTTACACATTATAGTTCACTCACTTCTAGAAAGTTAACTTCTATTCTCTAAGATCTTCCAGTATCTATGTAGTTCCTCTTAGAGAACACATCGTCTATTAAGTATATCAAACGTAATACCAATACTTGCAGTTTTGACAAGGCAAAAAATTAACGACAACTTAACTTATCTTTTTTTCACAGGGAAAAAAAGCCCGTTAATCAACGAATATAGCCTTTTCAGCAAAAAAAAGTAGCATAAAATTACTTTTTTTATCCCCCTTTCACAAAACAAAGGAATTGCTTACCTTTGCACTCGCTAAAACTGATCCATGAGATCACTATTGGTAACCAGTGTATTAAAGATAGAAAAGACTGTCGAAATACACTATAATTAAATTTAAAATGGCAATTTATTTACCAAAAGAGAAAGTCGAAGAGATTTTCCAAGAGCACGGTGGTGCTGCTAAAAACACAGGTTCTGTAGAAGGACAAATCGCATTGTTTACTTACCGTATTCAAGAGCTTTCACAACATTTGCAAAAAAATCATAAAGATCACTCTTGCAGACGAAGATTATTGACCTTAGTAGGTAAGAGAAGAAAATTCTTACAATATCTAGCGAAAAAGGATATTACGAAATATCGTGCATTAATTGAAAAATTAGGCCTTCGTAAGTAAATCCAAAGATTATTTTAAACCTTATTTGGATTTATTTGAAATAATAATTAAGTAAGGAAGTGTTTCTTTAGATAGAAACACTTCCTTGTTTTTTACCGTTAAGCTTAACACAACTACTACTGAAAATAGTAATTGTTATAGATAAAATACCTTTTATATAAGGTTGCGTTGGCTCAAAAGTCTTTAAGTCATAGAATAATAGTAAAAACTGACTGCCGACAAAAACATCTAGAAACAAAACTATCTATAGACTTTCCTTAAAAACATATTGGTCGCCCATCTTTTTGTAAGTAGAATAGCTTACACCAAGCTACATTTATCCAAAAGGATTATCAACCACTACATTCTAAGACGAAAAAGCAGTCTAGAATATTAAAAAAATCAAGTAATGGGTTCACAAACTCCTATCAGTACATCATTTAACCTACCCGATGGACGAGAAGTAAGTATTGAAACAGGCAAATTAGCTACGCAGGCAGATGGCTCTGTTGTAGTGAAAATCGGAAATACAATGCTATTTTGTAGTGTTGTGTCTACTCACGAGATGAGACCTGGTCAAAGCTTCTTCCCACTCTCTGTTGATTATCAAGAAAAATTTGCAGCGGCTGGACGTATTCCTGGCAACTTCTTTAGAAGAGAAACTAGATTATCAGATTATGAGATTCTAACTTCTCGTCTAGTAGATAGAGCCATTCGACCATTATTTCCAGATGGTTATATGTTTGATACACAAGTTATCATCAATCTAATATCTGGAGATCCAGAAGAATTGCCAGATGCTTATGCAGCACTAGCGGCTTCTGCAGCTATTTCTGTGTCTGATGTTCCTTTTGCTTGTCCAATCTCAGAGGTGAGAGTGGCCAAAATTAATGGGGAATATGTTGTGAATCCTACAAGAACCGCTATAAAAGAGGCTACTCTACAAATAGTCGTAGCAGCTTCTATGGAGAATATTATGATGGTAGAGGGTGAGGCGCAAGAATGTTCTGAAAAAGAGCTAGTAGAGGCGATCAAAGTAGGGCATGATGCGATCAAAGTCATGTGTAAGGCACAAGAAGACTTAATACAAAAGGTTGGAGATAAGGCAACAAAGCGACCAGTAGAAGCAGCAGAGGAAGATGAAGAAGTGAAAGCAAAAGTTAAAGAGCTGACCAAAGACAAAATATATGCAGTTGCGAAAGGCTTCTTAAACAAGCATGATCGTAAGACGCAATTTAAGGAAGTAAAGACAGGCTTAAAAGAAGCTTTACTAGAGGAAAAAGGAGAAGAATGGATGGAGGAAAAAGGAGCATTTGTAAGTAAATACTACAATAAGCTACAAAAAGAAATCGTCCGAGAAATGGTGATGGCGGAGGAAGTTCGTTTGGACGGTAGAAAATTAAACGAAGTACGATCTATTTGGACAGAAGTAAATTATTTACCATCTGCCCACGGATCAGCGATTTTTACTAGAGGAGAAACACAGGCATTAACTTCTTTAACATTAGGAACGAAGTTAGATCAATTAATGATTGATACGGCTTTAGATCATTCTTTTGAAAGATTCATCCTTCACTATAACTTCCCTGCATTTTCTGTTGGCGAAACGAAGCCAATGAGAGGCCCAGGTAGAAGAGAAGTAGGACACGCCAATCTTGCAGCAAGATCATTAAAGCAAGTGATGCCAAGTCCATTTCCTTATACGGTTCGATTAGTATCGGATATTTTGGAATCTAATGGTTCTTCTTCTATGGCAACCGTTTGTGCAGGTTCATTAGCCTTGATGGATGGTGGGGTTGCTCTTAAAGCACCTGTTTCTGGTATCGCAATGGGTATGATTTCTGATGGTACTCGAAACGCTATCCTAACAGATATATTAGGCGATGAAGATGCAATAGGCGATATGGATTTTAAAGTAACAGGTACCGAAAACGGAATCTGTGCTTGTCAAATGGATATTAAGATAGAAGGTTTGTCTTATGATTTATTAGAGAAAGCTTTGGATCAGGCAAAAGAAGGTCGTTTACATATTTTGAATGAAATGGCCAATACCCTTGCTGCCCCAGCAGAAGACTTTAAAGATCATGCGCCAAGAATCGTAGAATTAATTATCGACAAGAGTTTCATTGGTGCAGTAATCGGCCCTGGAGGTAAAGTAATTCAAGAATTACAAGAAGTTACTAAGACTAACATTAACATTGAAGAGGTAGACGGAAAAGGAGTCGTTAATGTATCTAGTAATGATAAGGCTTCCATTGATGCTGCAGTAGCGCGTATTAAAGAAATTACACACGTACCACAAGAAGGAGATGTATATGATGCAGTCGTAAAAACGGTCATGCCATACGGCGTATTTGTTGATTTCCTTGGAAAGAGTGGTTTATTACACGTGTCAGAAATATCTCATTCTAGAATAGATAGAGTAGAGGATGTATTCAAAGAGGGAGATTCTGTGAAAGTAAAATTAATTGGTATAGATAAGCGTTCTGGTAAATTCCGTTTATCAAGAAAAGCCTTAATGGATCGCCCAGCAGGAGGTGGTGATGGCGGAGGAGATCGAGGTCGGGATGATCGAGGTGGCCGTGATAACAGAGGTGGCGGTTATTCTAGAAATTAGGAATAGGTGATAAGTAAAAGGTAAGAGGTAATAAGTAGTCGCTACTTGTTACTTATTACCTCTTACTTATTCCTTAAAAAGCCCGGGTGCTGAAATTGGTAGACAGGCATGTTTGAGGGACATGTGTTCTATGGACGTGCGGGTTCGAGTCCCGCTCCGGGCACAAAGAGCTGTTGCAATGTATTTTGTAACAGCTTTTTTTATAGGTAATTTATTGTATGAAGTGTATGGGCAAAATTATACATCAATTTGATTTGAGTGTAATCCAAAGTTGGGGCGGTAAATTTATTCATCGGATCACTTCTAGTGGAATGTCGTTAACTTAAGAAAAACTAGGCAGCTTATAAGACATAATTCAACGCGGAGCTACTTCGTAGCTACACGGATTTTTTTTGGATCTTTGTAGGTCGTGTATCAAGGCGTTGACTTTTTTATTACTAATTACAATTTACTCCAATACGGAGCTACTTCGTAGCTATATGGATTTTTGTAGGTCGTGAAGGATGTTGACAGTTGAAAGCCACCATACAGTTACGTCACGCTCTCGACCTAGGGAACACATCTAATACAGGCGACCATACTACTGGACATTGTTTAGAACAGAGAGCAGAGAAGAGAGAGTAGAGACGTATTTCGATTAGAAAACAACGAAATTTCGTCATTTTTTTAAACGAAATCTGTCTCTACTCTCTGCTCTCTACTCTCTGCTCTCTATTCTCTGCTCTTTAAAATGTCCAGTAGTGTGACAGGCGACCTATAAAATCATTTAAATCCGCGTTGAATTATGCGTATTTAGACATCTATAGACCATCAGCAAAAAAAGAGGTGACTTTTACAAAAGTCCAAACCTTATCGTCGGATGGCTAACGCCGTCCGATGATAAGGTTTTCGTCGCCATCGGACGGCGTTAGCCATCCGACGGCAGCTTTAATATCAACTATGATCGAT
>CAKZUM010000265.1 GCA_937921525.1 uncultured Saprospiraceae bacterium | reverse complement strand
TAATCTAAATAAGCATGTATTTGCTTGGTTATAAATTTCATAATATTGAATTTTAGTAAGGAAGTTGTTTAAAAATGTATTTCTGCATTATTTGCAAGTCATTGATTCCTAGGATCTTCAGCTTTTTTAATTCCCGTAGCTAAGGCTACGAAAATTAAAAAGAGCTTCGCCCTAGAAACCAAGCACTTACAACTAATATCAGACTACATTCTTAAACAACTTCAAGATTATGTTTTTTGATTGAAAAATAATTACAATGCAAAGATGTAGCCTTACAGCAGAAATTTGGGTACAAGAAAATCCCTATAAATTGTACTTTTTATTTTTTTTGATTTCGCCTAAAAGAAGATGTTTTTGGAATTGAGGAAGGGTAGATTCTAAAAGAAAATGAAGTGATTCGCTTATATAAGAGCAATCTGATGTTGCGAATATTTTATGCTAGAACCCTATGTTGATAAGATTGTAATTGGATGATTGTTTTATAGTTACTAAGATTGCCTTTTTGACAAAAGCTGTCGATACTCTAAAGGGGTAGAAGAGGTATGGTGTTTAAAAAAAGAAGAAAAATGATTGGCTTCTTCAAAACCTAAAGCATGGGCAACTTCTTTTATATTGACATCCGTTTGAAGAAGCGTTTTTGCAGTGTTAATCAACTCTTGTCGCACCAATTGCCCTATACTAACATTCAGCTTATCTTTTACTTTTTTTGATAAAGTCTTAATTGATAGGTGCATTTTATCTGCGTAAAAGCCTATTTTCCGTTGCTCTGTATGATGAGTTTCTAATAAATGATACAGTTCAGGAAGAAAAGTATCTCTACTTTCAAAACTAATTCCCTTCCTGAATCTATTTGGACTCTCTCCAACTAGTCTATTAAAAACACGATTAAAATAAGCGGGGTCTTTAAAGCCATATTCATAGGCAATTTCCTTAATACTCTTATCTGTAAATGCAATTTCTTTTTTGCTTTCTAAAAGCCGTTTCTGACCAAGCACTGACTTCACAGAAAGTCCAATCTTGGATTTAAATAAGTCTTGAGCTTCATATCCTCTAAAGCCTATTATTTTAGATATTTGCTCGTTGGTTAAATGGTTTTTGTATTGTTTATCAATAACATCTTTAATGTCAAAGATAATATGGTACTCTTCTTGTTTGGCATGAAATGGATTTTGCCAATACCATTGTTTGGAAGAGATGTCAATAATATCACTAGATTGGCTAGAAAAAATAGATTTATTAAGATATTCTTGACAAGTTTCACATTCGTCAAAATTAATATATCCCAATGCTACTAGATGTTTAAATAGTACCCTGACATCTTTGTTTCGGAATACTTCTTCCTCTTCAAATTCTATTTTTCTAACTGAAAAATTTTCTGATAGAAATTTGATGTACTGGCCTTTCTCTAGAAATATTAATTTGTCTCTCCAGTTATGATAGCTTTTAAAATCTACTTCAATTCCTCCACTTCCTTCAAGCACTTGAAACATTGTGTATTCATTGATTAAATATACTTTGTTTAATTCTGGTTGAAATTTACGGACCATTTAATGTTCTCTTTTACTGATTGGCTGAATTTTTTCATCTGCTATTTAAGTCACAATATCGTAGTTTTTTTGCCAAAGAGTAAATATCTAGGTTGGTTTAATAATTCTAGTAGTTTATCAACTTAAATTTTTATTTGGATTAACTTTTTAAATGTAAGATATATAGGGAAAGAAAGCTGATAAACGGTATACTACTTAGGAAGGATCTAAACGATGCACCATATTCTGTATACCTGCAATAATTTGATCGAGTTCTTCAGGATAATCTACGTATCGAACTTTTCGATTATCCTGACCAAATATATTGATGGTAATGACTTTGCGCCGATCGCCATAAGCAACGGCAATTCGTAATGGAATAGGTCTAGGTTTTTGTTGTAAACGCTTGCCGCAAATGAATGACTCACAATCATACATCCGCTTCATCTCGAAGAACCCTTTGTCGATGATGGACTGTGCAAATTTTTCTAATTCTGTCCGAGAGATTGTTTTTTTAGTCACTAGTAAGCCATCCTGTTCATTTTGTAACTCTCTAATCAATCGACCATCATTTTTGATATGAACATAATCTTTTGTTACAGGATTAATGCCTCCATAGAAGCCACCGCCCGTTAATTCAATGCTGATATAAGTTAAGGAGGTCTTGGGTGTTTTTAAAGATGTCTTTCTTTTCTTTTTCTTTCTTTTGGCAAAAGACCACCATCTTTTTTTAGCCTCTTGTGGGTTATCAATTTCTACTTTGACTAAAGGCAATTCATTGGCGGGTTTTACAAAAGGAGCTTCTTCAGCAGGTACACTGACGAAATGGTATTGATAAGTACCCCGACTATTATCTTGCGTAAATTCTAATATTAACACTTGTTTGTTGACAGCGGCGATTCTAAACTGCTTGATATGTTTGAATCTATAAAACAGATTATCCTCCTTCATGCGCCACGTACCTCTGGAAAACTTTCCATTCAGATATTGTTCGTAAGTGTAGTTATACCGAAAGTATAGGAAGTACTCATAAGTATCTTCTGCTTGATGAATTATGGTATTCGACTCTAGATGTAGCGCATAAGTATATTTCCACTTAGTTTCTACGATCTTTCGTTCATCAACATCAAAATAGGCCTTACTATCGGCCGTTTGTGCGATGCCTGAAGGTAATAAATATAGAGAAAGCAATAGATAGCCTAATAGCCTGAAGAATAGCTTCATTGTTGGTAAATTGTGTGTAGTATGTGTAGTTACAATGTGGAGGCTTTGGTCGAATTGAGAGGAGTATGCATTTCTTATGTAAAAATAAACAATATTAATTATTAAAAGGCAAAGAATCTTGTCTAATATTTAGCATTTAGTGGGAAGAGGTATGGAGAGGAAATATTATGTCAGTAAGTCTTTCTGGCGAAAGAGGGGAGTGTGATGAACTAGGATCGTCGAGGTTTGTAACCTCGATGCTATACGATAATCATATTGCATCGAAGTTACAAACTTCGACGATCTGTTTCAAAAACAGTATTTCTTATAAAAAATATACAGCAGAGAAACCACAAAAGACACAAAAGAGAATAAAAGTCTTTTATGGTTTAAAAGAAGTTTGTGGCTTTGCCACTATATGTCTCAGTGTTCTAAAGCTCCTTATCTCTAAAATCGGAAACCCAAAGTCAGCAAAGCACGATTCTTCTGATCGTCTAGATTAACAAACTGCTGAGAAATACTAGAA
>CAKZUM010000264.1 GCA_937921525.1 uncultured Saprospiraceae bacterium | reverse complement strand
GAACCATTTTTTGGGATTAATAATTTATTAGATGAAGCCTATAATGATAATATCCGTATCAATGCTTTTGGTAGTAGATTTTTTGAACCAGCACCGGGTATTAATTTCTATGGTGGTTTAAAAGTAAGATTTTAACTGTTCTAAATTGGCTCTCGCCAATAAAAAAATTGAACGCATAGACGCAGAGGTGCGGAGATTTTTTCGTAGAAAAAAGCAAAACTCTGCATCTCTCCGTCTCTGCGTTCAATACCTTGACATCGGCTTTAGCCGATGATAAATAGCTATATAAGATTTTAAAAAAAACATGAAGAATCTATATAATAAAGTAAACGGAGAAGAATTAAAACAAAAGATGTTGGCTAGCACAGAGAAGCGAGTGACGCTCTCTTTTTACCAATATCATCAGATAGGAAACCCACAGTTATTTAGAGATCACTTCTATTTAAAGTTAAGTCAAATAGGGGTGCTAGGTAGGATCTATGTTGCTAAAGAAGGCATCAATGCGCAAATATCTATACCTGAGCAAAATTTTGAAGCATTCAAAACATTAATGGATTCTATTGAATTTCTAAAAGACATTCGATTGAATATCGCCATAGAAGATGATGGTAAATCTTTTTTCAAATTAAAAATCAAAGTCAAAGATAAAATAGTAGCGGATGGTTTAGATGATGCTTCTTTTGATCCAAGTAAGAGAGGTAAACATTTAAAAGCTGCAGATTATAATAAATTAGCAGATCAAGAAGACACCATTATCGTAGATATGCGCAATCACTACGAAAGTGAAGTAGGTTATTTTGAAGGGGCCATTCGACCAGATGTGGAAACATTTAGAGAGGCATTGCCATTGGTAGAGAAAATGTTAGAAGAGGAAAAAGATAAGCATATTATTATGTATTGTACAGGAGGTATTCGATGCGAAAAAGCAAGTGCCTATTATTTACATAAGGGCTTCAAGAATGTGTATATGGTCGATGGGGGAATTATTGAGTATGCTAGAGAGGTCAATCAACAAAATTTAGAAAATAAATATATCGGCAAAAATTTTGTTTTTGATGAACGCATGGGCGAGCGTATCAGCGAAGACATCATTGCCAAATGCCATCAATGCGGTACTGCTTGTGACACCCATGTAAATTGCCTAAATGATGCCTGTCATATATTGTTCATTCAATGCGAGTCTTGTGCTACCCAATATAATAAATGCTGCTCTACTAAATGCAGTGATTTCAATAAATTACCCGAAGAAGAGCGAGCAATACTAAAGGGAACTATGCAGTTTAATGGTACTAAATTTGGGAAAGGCCGATACAAGGCACATCGAAAAGATCAGGAATTGTAATAGAAATTAACAACATTCTCCACATTTCAAGGATAAATACTTGACATATTTGTATTTTTGCAGTATAATCCGTACTGAATCTATTGCAATATTTAATGATACGAATCCTACTTACCTACTCTTTTCTAATTCTCTTAGCCACCACCATGCTGGGGCAGCGCACTAGTATTAAAGAATTAGAAGCGCAATTAAAGAAAGTCGGAACTACTCAAGAACAAATGATGCTCAACTACGAACTGGGCAGAGCTTATTTAAAATCCAATAAAAAAAAGGCGGAAGATCATGCTTACAAAGCAGCTTTAGATGCAAGAAAATTGAACGATAAAGAAATGGCTGCTCGTGCCTATTTTCTAAATGCCCAAGCTAAATTAAAGGGCAGAGATCGAAAGGGCGCAAGGACTCGCTTTAATACCAGTTTCGACTACGCTAAAAAAACGAATAATCCTGCCTTAGTTTTGGAAGTGTTAGAAGAGTTAGTTTCCATAGAAAAAAGACTAAACAATTATAAAGCTGCTTATTCTCATACAGAGTCGGCATTAGAGATTATTAAAAATTCAAAGCAAGTAGCCGCTTCCAGTCCTCCCCCTAGTTATTCCGGAACTTCTAGTGTCTTGAAAGATAACCGAGCCTTAGCTCAAGAAAAGCAAGATTTAGAAAATGAGATTCAAAAACTTCAAGAACAGAGAAGTAAACTAGCCACGGATAAATCTTCCCTAACAGAACGGCAAAAAGAGTTAGAAGAAGAAAAGTCTAGCATTGAAGAAGAAAAATCTAATATTGAAGCTGAAAAAGAGGAGATTGCTGCCACGGTAGCTGCGAAGGAAGCACGCATCAATAAAATGTCAAATGAACAAGTAAGAGCAAAAGCAAAAATATTGGAGAAAGAACAAGCAATTAATGCTCTAAAAATAAAAAAACAAGAGCAGGATTTGACCATTATGAAAGCTAAAGAACGGAATAGTTATTTGCTCTTAGGTTCTGCATTAGGTTCTTTTGTCATGCTGTTTCTATTCTTACGATATCGTTCTAACCTAAAAGCAAGAACCGTCCTTTTAGAAAAAAACAAACTAATCGAAGATGAACGAGAGCGTTCGGACGATTTATTAAAAAATATATTACCAGCTAGTATCGCAGAAGAATTAAAAGAACATGGCAAAGCCAAAGCGCAACGTTATGAAAATGCCACCGTTATGTTTTCCGATTTTGTCAATTTTACAAAAATATCAGAACAGCTAACTCCCGAGCAGTTAGTACAAGAATTAGATACTTGCTTTAGAGGATTCGACCAAATTATTGCCCAATATAAATTAGAAAAAATCAAGACTATCGGCGATGCTTATATGGTGGCACATGGCTTAAAAGATCGAGTGACGGTCCCCTTAGATATTATCAAAGCGGCAATAGATATGCAAGAATTTTTGGAGGATTTAAAAGCCGAAAAAATGCGTCAAGGCTTACCTTATTTTGAAGCCAGAATTGGTATTCATTCTGGGCCTGTAGTAGCAGGAGTGGTAGGCTTAAATAAATTTGCTTATGATATTTGGGGCGATACCGTCAACATAGCCGCTCGAATGGAGGCAAATTGTGATCCAGGGAAAGTTAATATCTCTGAAAAAACCTACAGTTTGGTTAAATACAATTTTAATTGTCGCTATAGGGGAAAAATTAGTGCAAAAAACAAAGGCCAAATTGATATGTACTATGTGGAAAGCAAAGTGACCAAATCAGTTCCTAGTTTTGTATAGAAATCCCCAACATAAATGCATATTCCTAGAATTACGAAAATAGTTTGTTTTTATTTATAAACAACAGTATTTTAGTGTTGACGTAATTTAATTTACTATTCAACATACAGAAAATCTTTTTAGTGAGCTAGCTCAACGTACAAACGAGGATGCCATTCAAAAAGTGTTTGACTAGAAAGCGTTTTTTTAGCAACCTATTTGTATGCCTCTACATGCAGGTACAAAAAGAACAAAATCTAGCTTTGAACAAATTAGTATGCTGCATAGTTGTTACTTCAATAAATACCTATTAAAATTTAATAACACCAATTTATTCCAACTATGAGTTTATTTTCTTTTTTAAAAAATGCGGGCGCTAAAATATTTGGCAATACTGCTGCTACACCTAAAACAAATACGACCTTAACGGAAGTTGATACAAAGAGAGCAGAAGATATTGCAAGAAGGCAAAAAGTAATTGTCTTAAAAGGAGTTGTCAACAGTTTAAATCTGGATGTACAAGATTTAGATGTAGATTTTTATGATGACACCGTAACTGTTTATGGAAGTGTAGATACGCAAGCTGAAAAAGAAAAAGTAATTCTAGCTTTAGGTAATGTGGCAGGCGTTGCATCTGTAGATGATCGAATGATTGTAGGGAATCCAGCAGCAGAAGCCGTATTCTATGAAGTAAAAAGAGGCGATTCTTTATCAAAAATAGCGAAGGCACATTATGGAAATGCTATGAAGTATCCTGTAATTTTTGATGCTAATAAGCCAATGCTAAAAGATCCTAATAAAATATACCCGGGACAGGTGTTGCGTATTCCACCACTAGAAGCATGATTAGGATTGTAGAATGTTAGGATTTTTATGATCTTGACACACCTTGCTATCTTCTGATAAGCCTTTTTTGTCCAGCAACTTCCCGTTGCTGGACAAATTAAGTTATTTTTTATCTAGACGTCTCCAATTTCTATATAAAAACCACCGCCGATCTTTTCGTCTAGTTATTTCTCAGTATTTCCCTTCTCCCGCTTTATACCTGCCTTTTTTATTCTAATCCTATTTTAATTGAGTGCGAAACAAATTAGGAGTATTTCTCAAAATGAGGCGACTCAATGGGACATAATTCAACGCTGAGCTACTTCGTAGCTACACGGATTTTTTTGGATCTTTGTAGGTCGTGTATCTAGGCGTTGACTTTTTTTATTACCATGTACATACTACTCCAATACGGAGCTACTTCGTAGCTATATGGATTTTTGTAGGTCGTGAAGGATGTTGACAGTTGAAAGCCACCATACAGGTA
>CAKZUM010000263.1 GCA_937921525.1 uncultured Saprospiraceae bacterium | reverse complement strand
TTAAGTAACAACAAAACAATAACTTCCGCATCTGCCTCTATTCTTTTCCAGTTTGAGAAACTTAAAAAATAAGTCCGTAGCCCTGCTATGCACTGATTTTTTAAATTCCTCAAACAGAAAAATAATTAGAGTCAACTTGCGGAATTTATTATTTCGTTGTTACTAAATCAAGGGATTATTCAATAGATTTTGGGTAAAAATCTATATTATTTTTAATACGATATATTTATTTAGGGGTTGCATTAAAAACAAAGAGTTTGGTGATTAGCTTATTGATAATCAAATGTTTGTATTAGTAATATTTTTAATATGATACACTACTGGACATTTTTAGAATAGAGAGCAGAGAAGTGAGAACAGAGATAGATTTCGTGGGTTTTGAACCTGCCTTCCAAAAAACGCAGGCAGGCTTGCTATTGACACTTGATCTTGACACTTGATCTTGAACTTTTGTCTATTTCATTGGGTACATTTATTTCCATTAAAAACACTTTTAAGGGAATACCTTAATCCATACACAATTCCATTCTACCCATATTCACTTTACACTTCATCCATTACTTTCCAGTTTAAATTTTTAGTAAATATACCACTAACTTCTAGTGGGTATAACAAGTAAATTACGTAATTATAGTATAGTACTTCTTTAATATACTATACTATGTATTTATCTTATATTTTGCTTTCAAAGTACGATGTAAATACAGCTACTTTTGGAAAATTTCCCTAATTAATATAAAATTATTTCACCTATTAACAGAACATTATCAATGTGTTAAGGCTAATTTGTAATAAAATATCTATTGCGTTTTTTTTAACAAGATATTAAGAGAGTGACAGGGTACAGAGCCTAGATCCCAAACACTTTTAAGTACAGATTACTATTAGGAATAGAAAAAATATTTCCGAACATATAAACATTGAAAATTATAAAACCTCAAAGTGATATGAGATTTTACAGTGACTCTTATTGTCAAATTTTAAATAAAATGGACATTCAAAAACAACTTTTTAAAACCAAAAAATTTCGAGGATTAAAGCTTATCTTATTATTAAGTATGCTTTTTTCTATGGAGAGTTTTGGACAAGATACTTTTTGTGGACTACCAACGATTACTTGTCCGGTAGATACCTTAATTAGTCCGTGTAGTCCTGTTACACCTGATGTTACAGGCAATCCAATTTTAACAGGATCTGGTTCAACTTGTCTTGTCACTAGCTTTTATAGTGATGAGATTTTTCCTATTGATGGTTGTCCTAACAGCGCAAATATCACACGTACTTGGACGGCACACTATGAAGGTGCGCCAGATGAAACCGTGACTTGTACGCAAAATTTACAAGTATTAGATACGATAGCACCCGTTTTCAACGACTTTCCTGAAGATATTTCTGTGAGCTGTGATGCAGTACCTGATGCGGTATTATTATCAGCTACAGATGAGTGTGATACAGAGGTGGCAATAACTTATTTGGAATGGAGAGACAATGGAGATTGCGAACATAGCTATACTTTAACTAGAAAATATACAGCAGTAGATCATTGTGGGAATGTAAGAGATTCCATGCAATTAATTACGGTAGCAGATACAACTCGACCAGTAATTAACAACGGTGTCATTCTACCTGATACGACAGTGAGCTGTGATGCGGTTCCAAACGCTCCTTATCTTACGGCCACAGATAATTGTGATACGGACGTACCTGTAGAATATTTAGAATGGAGAGATGTAGGCGATTGTGAAGGTAGTTATTTGATTACAAGAAAATGGACTGCAATAGATGATTGTGGGAATGATACAATTCTTATGCAGTTTGTTACGGTAGTTGATACTACGGGGCCAGTATTTACAAGTGTACCAGCAGATACAACAATAGCCTGTGCAGGCGCACTACCTACCACGCTTCCTACCGCTACAGATAACTGTAATACAGACATAACTTTTGACTTCTCTGACACAACAGTAGAAGGATCTTGTGGAGATCAAACCTATACTAGAACATGGACGGCAACTGATGAATGTGGTAATACCAGTACTGCTACTCAAATAATTGTAGTAGAGGGAATGACGCCTTTGACGATTAGAAATGTACCAGCGGATATTACGATTAGCTGTACAGATGCCATTCCAGCACCGACTTTACCAAATGCAACTACTAGTTGTATTTTAGATGCAATAATAACTTTTGAAGAAGTTTCAACAGCTGGTCAAGGTAGCTGCGCAAATTCATACACTATTACTCGGACTTGGACGGCAACGGATTATTGTAATAATTCTGTTGACACTTCCCAAGTGATAACAGTAATAGATGAAGATGCACCAAAGTTTAATATCATTCCTACTCAACAATTATCGGCTAGTTGTGATGCCATTCCTAGTGCGCCTGCATTATCAGCTATAGATGATTGTGATGGAAATGTAGTGGTGGCGTATTTAGAATGGAGAGATAATGGAGCGTGTGATAGTGAATATACGATTACTAGAAAATGGAGCGCAGTAGATGCCTGTGGCAATGAAGCCATTGCGATGCAGATTATTAGTGTATCAGATGATAAAGCCCCTATTATTAGTAATGTTGCTGCCAATACAACCATCAATTGTGGGGAGTCTTTACCAGCAGTAGTAACGCCTACTGCAACAGATGATTGTGGTGCTGTTTCCATTACTTTAGAAGAAACACAAGCAGGCGAAACTTGTGGTGGATATATCCATGTAAGAACATGGACAGCGACAGATGATTGTGGAAATACTAGCACAGCGGTTCAAAAAATTCAAGTTAACGGAGCACCAGCTATTTCTTTAAGTGATGTCCCAGCAGATACTTGGTATACTTGTGGTCAAACGATTCCTGCAGCAGGTACGGTGACAGCAGAAGATGCCTGTGGAAATACATACACGGTTACTTATGCAGAAACACAATCAGACGATGATTGTGGTTCTTATACCATTACAAGAACATGGACGGCGAGTGATGGTTGTGGAGCAGGAGCTACAGAACATCAAACAATTACTATAGTTGATGAGGAAGCACCTGAGTTTTCGATGGAGTCATCAACCTTAACCGTTAATTGTGAAGCGGATATTCCTAGTGCACCTGTATTAAAGGCAACAGATAATTGTAGTGGTGATATTGTTCCAGAATACTTAGAGTGGAGAGATAATGGCGCTTGTGATAATGTATACACATTGACAAGAAAATGGACGGCAACCGATGCTTGTGGAAATGAAGCTACTGTGATGCAAATTATTGATATTAAGCCAGATACTATTTTAGAGATTAGTGGTGTTCCAGCACATCAAACAATCTCTTGTATAGAAGACCTTCCAAGTGCACCCGTATTAGCAGCAAAGAGTGCATGTGGAGAGGAAATGAAAATTGAATATTTAGAATGGAGAGATAATGGAACTTGTGATAATGAATATACGATTACAAGAAAATGGACCGCAACGGATGCTTGTGGTAATAAGGGGGTAGGAATGCAATTTATTACAGTAATAGATGATACCGCTCCTACTTTTGTAAATGTTCCTGCCAATGCAGCGATTAATTGTGGAGAGGCAATTCCTACTGCTAGCACACCAACCGCAACCGATGCTTGTGGAACAGTAAGCGTTTCTTTAGAAGAATCACAAGCAGGCGAAACTTGTGGTGGATATACTTTAGTAAGAACATGGACGGCAACCGATGCTTGTGGCAATACTAGCACAGCCGTTCAAGAAATTCAGGTAAACGGAGCACCTGCTATTTCTTTGAAAGATGTACCAGCGGATACATGGTTTAATTGTGGTCAAGCGATTCCTGCAGCAGGTACTGTGACAGCAGAAGACGCCTGTGGCAATACCTATACAGTTGCATATGCAGAAACACAGTCAGATGACGATTGCGGATCTTATACAATTACTAGAACATGGACGGCAAGTGATGGTTGTGGCGCAGCGGCAGTTGAACATCAAACAATTACAGTTGTCGATGAGGAGGCACCAGTTTTCTCTGGAACAGTAGAAAATTTATCTATCGAGTGTGGAGCAGCAGTACCAAGTGCGCCAGTCTTACAAGCAACAGATAACTGTGGTGGAAATATAGCTATTGATTATTTTGAATGGAGAGATGAGGGAGATTGTATCTACGCTTATACGCTAACTAGAAAATGGACGGCAGTAGATGCTTGTGGAAATGAGGCCGTTAAAATGCAAATCATTACAGTAGAAGATACAACGCCACCAGTGATTACTAATGCACCATCTGATATGGTCGTTAACTGTGGAGATGGAATGCCAAGCCCACTATATCCAGATGCGTATGATGCCTGTGGAAATGATGTTCACATAACTTATGAAGAAGTACAAAATAATAGTAATACTTGTGGTAGTGCAGTTGTTACAAGAACTTGGACAATCACAGACGATTGTGGAAATGCAACTACTCACGTTCAAGAAATTACACAGAACGGTTCGCCTGCTGTTAATATCACTAGTGTACCAAGCGATATTTCTTTAGCATGTGGACAAGCAATACCTAGTTCATTTAATCAGGTAAGTGCGACAGATGCATGTGGCGGATCTTACAATGTGAATATGACAGAATCTACAGTAGATGGTACTTGTGGTAATTCAATTATGACCCGTACTTGGACAGCAGATAATGGCTGTGGCGGTACTGTAAGTGCTTCTCAAGTAATTACCATTGCGAAGCCAATGGAGATTACATTTTCTGAAGCACCAGTAGCGGTTACTTTAGGTTGTGAGGATGCTCTTACTGCAGCCCCTTCTCTAATAGCAAGTGATGTATGTGGAACAACTTACGAAGTGAACTTAACAGAAACGACAGAAGATCAAGGCTGTGGGCTGTCTGTTTTAACAAGAACTTGGATAGCATTTGATGCTTGTGGAAATGAATACACAACGACTCAACAGATTAATCAAAAAGAGTCAGTAGGTATCTTTTTATATAATATTCCTAGAGATGCAACGGTTGCATGTGGGGAGGCTATTCCTGCCCCATATAATGTAACAGCAGATAATTTATGTGGACAATCTTTCCCAGTTCATTTTACAGAAACAACAACTGGTAGCGATTGTGGGCAACAAATTATTACTAGAACTTGGATGGCGGAGGATGATTGTGGAGAGCAAGTATCAGCGACTCAAAAGATTACTGTAAATGGTGGATCAAGTATTTCTTTTACCAATGTTCCTTCAGACGCAACGATCACTTGTGGACAAGCTATCGCTCCTGCTGCTAATATCACTGCAACAGATGCTTGTGGAAATAACTATAGTGTGGATGTGACAGAATCTAAAGTAGATGGCGACTGTGGTAACTACACTTTAATCAGAACTTGGTCTATTGCCAATGGTTGTGGTGGTGTAGAAACTGCCATTCAAACGATTGCGGTACAAGATGCTGGTGGGCCTGTTTTAAGTGGCGTACCTGCTAATGTAACCGTAGCTTGTGGACAAGCTTTACCTGCCTCTGCAAATGTAATTGCTAGAGATGGATGTGGTTATAATTATACAGTCGCATTAAATGAAACAAACGTAAATAATGCAGACGGTAGTTCTACTATTACAAGAACATGGAGTGCAATTGATGCTTGTGGAAATGCAGCAGAAGGAACGCAATTGATTACTGTAGAAGGAAGTGCCGCTAGTATCGGTTTCCAAGGTGTACCAGCGAACATCACTATTTCATGTGGTGATAAAGTGCCAGATGCAGCACATGTAACAGCAAGTGATGCGAACAATCATTTTTATGGTGTAAACTATAAGGAGACAACAACACAATTGGCAAATGGCGCTTACAGCTTGACAAGAGTTTGGTCGACAGTAGATGCTTGTGGAAATGCAAGCTCTGCAACTCAAATCATTACCGTACAAGCTGCAGCAAGTATGAGTATGCACGGTGTGCCATCGGATGTAACGCTTACTTGTGGACAAGCAGTACCAGCCGCAACTAATGTAACTGCAACAGATGCTAACAACAATAGCTACGCAGTAGATTATACAGAAACTAGAACAGACGGTGCTTGTAATAGCTATACGATTGTTAGAACTTGGTCAGCAGCAGGAGGTTGTGGAAATGATGCGCTTGCAACACAAACGATTACGGTACAGGCTTCAACGGGACCTGTATTAAATGGAGTTCCTGCAAATATTACACTAGGTTGTGGAGATGCCATTCCTGCAAAAGCACCAGTGTATGCAAGAGACGCTTGCGGTTATAATTATACAGTAGCCTTTACAGAAACAACAGCGGATAGCGATTGTGATAATTCTGTTATCACTAGAACATGGCGTGCGATTGATGCTTGTGGAAATGAGGCTACAGCTACACAAGAAATTACAATTAATGGGGACGAAGCAACTACCTTCAGTGGTATCCCTTCTAATGCAAATGTTTCTTGTGGATTGAATTTACCAGCAGTTCCAACTGTGACCGCAACGAATGGATGTGGTGCTACTGTCGCTGTTACTTATGAAGAAACTACAGCTACTTCTTCTTGCGGTAGTTCTACTGTAACAAGAACATGGACGGCACCTGATGGCTGTAATGGAACCATCACTGCTTCTCAAATTATTAAATTAAGCGATAGTCCAACAATCACTTTGAATGGTGTGCCAGCAGATGCAACAGTAGCTTGTGGGCAAACAATCCCAGCAGCAGCAACCGTAACAGGAACAGATGATTGTGGCTTGAATTATACAGTCAACTTTACAGAAACACAAAGTGGGTCAGATTGTGATTCTTACACTTTATTAAGAACATGGAGTGCTTCTTCTGCTTGTGGGGTGACAGAGGTAGCTTCTCAAACAATAACAGTAGAAGGTGTTACAGCGATTACCTTAGCAGGTGTACCAACAAATGCAACAGTAGCTTGTGGACAAACCGTACCAGCAGCAGCAAGTGTAACCGCAAAAGATGCCTGTGGCAATAGCTATATCGTAAACTATAACGAGACACAAAGTGGCAGCAACTGTGGATCATATGTATTGACAAGAACATGGAGTGCAGCAAGCACTTGTGGCGGCACAGCAACAGCGTCTCAAACGATTACAGTAGAAGGTGGCACAGCCGTTACTTTAGCAGGCGTACCAACAAATGCGACAGTAGCCTGTGGACAAACCGTACCAGCAGCAGCAAACGTAACAGCAAAAGATGCCTGTGGCAATAGCTACATCGTAAACTATAATGAGACACAAAGTGGCAGTACTTGTGGATCATATGTATTGACAAGAACATGGAGTGCAGCAAGCACTTGTGGCGGCACAGCAACAGCGTCTCAAACGATTACAGTAGAAGGTGTTACAGCAATTACCTTAGCAGGCGTACCAACAAATGCAACAGTAGCTTGTGGACAAACCGTACCAGTAGCAGCAACTGTAACAGCAAAAGATGCCTGTGGCAATAGCTACACAGTAAACTATAACGAGACACAAAGTGGAGTTTCTAATGGTGCTTATGTGTTGACTCGAACATGGAGTGCAGCTAGTACTTGTGGAGGCACGGCGACCGCTTCGCAGACAATAACCGTAGAAGGTGGTGGTTCAGCGATTACTCTAGCAGGTGTACCAACTAATACGACAATAACTTGTGGACAGGCACTGCCAGCAGTTGCCAATGTAACAGCGACAGATGCGGCAGGCAATAGCTACACGGTGTATCTTAACGAGACACAAAGTGGTACTACTTGTAGTTCTTATGTATTGACAAGAACATGGACGGCAACTGACAACTGTGATAATACGGTAACTGCCTCTCAAGAAATTACAGTACAAGGGGCAGCAGCGATTAGCTTCTTTGATGTACCAGCTGATGCGACTATAGCATGTGGACAGGCGACTCCAGCAAAGGCACCAGTCTATGCAAGAGATGCTTGTGGAAGTTCTTACATTGTAAGCTTCAATGAAACACAAACAAGTGCAACGACTTGTGGAAGTAGCAATACGATTACAAGAGTATGGACAGTAACAGATGCCTGTGGTAATATCTCTTCTGCCACTCAAACATTAACTGTACAAGGAACACCAAATATTAGTTTAGCAGGCGTACCAGCAGATGTAACAGTATCTTGTGATGCAGTTCCGAGCGCAGCAAATGTAATTGCATCAGACGCTTGTGGAACAAACTATGGTGTTGCTTTACAAGAAATTATTATCAATGTAAATTGCCCACAAAGCTACCAAATCAAGCGAACTTGGACATCAGATGATGTATGTGGTTCTAATGCCCATGCAGTCCAATTGATAACGGTAATCGATGAAACAGCACCTGAATTAACTTGCCCTGCTGATATGACTTTTAGCATCAATTTAGGAGCTCCTATTACTTGGGAAGAACCAGTAGCGACCGATAATTGTGGCATCGTAGAATTAATTGCTTCTCATCCTAACGGAGGAATATTTGATGCAGGGGTTACGGTTGTAACTTATACAGCAACAGATGAATGTAATAATATAACTACTTGTGATTTTGAAATTGATGTAACTATAAATGCACCACAGTTAAGTGCATGTCAAGAAGATATTCAGATTACTTGTAGTGGTACAGAGCAAGGAATTGTTACTTGGTCGCCACCAGCAATTGATTTAAGTTGTTCTTCTTGTGCAGCGAATCCAGAAATTCCAGGCTTCTTGTATATGGGCGAAAGAGGAGGACATAGATACTACTGTTCTGATACAGAAACTACTTGGCACCAAGCGAATGCGATTGCGACTCAAATGGGTGGGTACTTAGCAGCGATTGATGATCCAGCAGAGAATGCTTACTTAGCTAGCTTCTTGACGAACCAGCATGCATTCATTGGTTTGAATGATGAAAATTCAGAAGGTAACTTCTCTTGGTCAAATGGTCAAACATTAAACTTCAGCAACTGGTATACGAACCAGCCGAATAATTATGCAAATGCGCAACACTATGTGCAGTTGTTATACAACGGTCAGTGGAATGATGAGTCGGCAAATAAGTTAGGAGAGTTCATTGTAGAGATTCCTTGTGTAGAAGTTAGCTACTCTGCAAATGGTGCTTTGAACGGTGGCACATTCCCAGCAGGTACAACGACCGTTACTTATAAGATGCAAGATAAGTGTGGTAATATTCAAAACTGTGATTTTGATGTAACTGTAACTACGGATATTACAATGGAAACGCCAGAAGATATAGTAGTCGAGTGTAATGGCGCAAACGGTGCGGTAGTGTCTTGGGTACCACCAACTGCTAGTAGCTGTTGTAACTCTTGTCCTACAGAAGGAACGGATTTACCAGGATTTGTTTACATGGGATCTTACAACGGACACCAATACTACTGCTCTAAAGAGCCAGCAATGTGGCAAACTGCTAACGCTGTTTGTAACCAATACGGAGGCTACTTAGCAAGTATTAATAGTGCTGATGAAAATGATTTCTTAGCGGCATTTTTGACTTCTCAAAGTGTATTTATTGGAGGGCATGATACAGCACAAGAAGGAAACTTTACTTGGGCAAGTAGTGAGCCAAATACTTACAGTAACTGGTATCCAGGTCAGCCTAATAATGCAAATGGTAATCAAGATTATGTTCAAATGCTAGGGAATGGCTTGTGGGATGATATTTTTAATAATGCTCAATTGGAGTTTGTATTAGAATTACCATGTACAGATGTTTATCAGACAGATGGCCCTGCTAACGGAACTGTTTTCCCAATAGGAACAACTACCGTTACTTATGAAGCAGGAGATGATTGTGGAAATGTAACTACGCAGTCTTTCAATGTTACCGTAAACGAATGTGCACAAAATCAAAGTGCTTATTCTAACCAATGTAAAGCTCAAGGAAAGAGCACAGATTACCTTTGGATCGACCACATTAGAGTGGGAGAACTGGATAATTGTTCTGGTGACAATAATGGTTATGGAAACTTCACAAGCCATGCTACTACGATGGCGGCAGGTTCTTCCCAATCATTATACTGTTACCCAGGCTTTGGACAAGGTACATACTATGTTAACTGGGCATGTTGGATTGATTACAATGGAGATGGAGATTTTAATGATCCAAATGAAGAGGTATTCGTTTACCGACACTACAATGCTTTAAGAGTCAACTTCAAAGTACCGTATGCATGTGTATCTGGACCAGTAAGAATGAGAATAGCTATGAAGTATGGAGATTACGCAACACCTTGTGAAATCTTTGAAGATGGAGAGGTAGAAGATTATACGATTATTCTTTCTTCTTACGGTCTGAGAACAACTACTGCTGATAGCAGAAGTAGCGAGACTTTTGAAGTAGAAGTACTAGAAGATGCAGATCTTCCAGCACCAACAGGAGAAGCTTTACCTACTGCAATAGCAACTACAGAAACAGCTACACCAGCAGTTACTCCAGAAATGGAAGTAAAGGTTTATCCAAACCCTGTACAGCACGAATTGTCAATTGATATAGCAGGATACGAAGCAGTAGATGGTCAGTTACAAATCTTTAACCAGTTAGGTCAGCAAGTACACCAAGTAAACTTGGACAATCAATCGACTCAACAAGTTAAGTTAGATGTAAGAGACTTTACAGAGGGTATCTATAACATTCAATTAGCGAATGGTACAGATGAACCAATTACAAAGCAATTTATTAAGATTCGATAATCATAGATTTAGACTTGGCGGCTAAACAAGATGGCTCTATGACTCCTGAGGAAATTGCAGAAAAAGAGGCGGCTATTACTAAAGCCGAAGCGAGACTCGCTGATTTGAAAAATAGTGTAGTGAAAGGCAAAAAGAGAGTAAAAGAATAGTGGTTCTCTGATTGAAATCACACTACTGGACATTGTTTAGAACAGAGAGCAGAGAAGAGAGAGTAGAGACGTATTTCGATTAGAAAACAA
>CAKZUM010000262.1 GCA_937921525.1 uncultured Saprospiraceae bacterium | reverse complement strand
CGGATATTGTAAGGAAAGATTATTAGCAATACCTGATTGTGTGGCTAAATAAAAAGTCTCTCCTTCACAGATTCTTATGTCACAGCCACTTGTCCAGCTTCCTCCTGCCTTTCTCGTATAACAGGTTAGCGCAGTTACTTCGCATGGATCGACACAAGATTCTACTATAACATTGTATATCTGTCTTACGTCACAACCATCATCATTTGTATAGTCTATAGCATAACCTCCTGTCATTGCCTGAGTAGCGTTATTAAAAGTAAAATAGGAATTTCCATCTGCTCTGTTAAAAGCAGTATAGTTAGGATTATACAGCACCAGATTGTTTTGGATATTTAGTTGTGTTCCCAACGAAAAAGACTCCCCTTCGCAGACAGTAATGGTTGAACCAGCAACCCAAGTACCGCCATTTTTTCTAGTATACGGAATAATTTTGGCACGGGGCTTAATCTCAACAGGAGGAGCATTTATATATTTCTGACAGCCATTATATTCTAATAAGGCCCGAGCATAAAATGTAGTCGGATAATCGATTCTACTAGTGGGACTATTACTAGTTACACTTCCCGCCCATTCCCGAAAATTAACATTATTATCACTCCATTCCCAGCGAACTACCGTTCCTGTGTATTGCGTTAATCTGAAAAAACCATTAGTAAAAGTATAGTATTCTTTTAAACATTTTGTATCCGAAAAAGATGTTATGGTCCCTGAAGGCCCACATTCTGAGTCAGCGCAATCTGTTCGCCCATCTCCATCGTCATCAATTCCATTATCACATACTTCTTTACAAATACCATTAACATTTTGCGTAAATTCGTAGTCACAATTATCTCCAATTCCATGAGCATGAAGTACTACTAAATCTCTTGAAGGTATCTGATAATTTAAAGTTAGTGGAGATCTTTCGTTTATTAAGTTAATATTATCAGTTGTAAAACCAGATACCTCAAGTGTGAAAGTATTAAAAGCTGCTGCATCCCATGCAATAGTAATAGTCAACTGAATTTTGCCATCTATACAGCCATTTAATCTAATATCCCTGTAGATATAACAATTCATTTCATCATCAGAAGAATTAGGATCATCAATCGTACAATCCTCTTCTGAAGCATCTGAACTATCTAATAATGAGGTATCGTCCACATCTGATCTTTCGTCAATGACTGCTTCCACAGGAGTAATTGGTTCATCGAAAGATAGATTGTTTATCGCTAAAGCAGTCTTTACGCTTAAGCATGATAAGCCTATTAGTAGAATTAAAATACCCTTCCTTGAAATTGATAACTTCGACATTTTTAAAAGTAGGTTTGCGAATGGATGATTAATGTGTTTTATTTAGAAAAGGATGAATGTTTGTTATGTTGAGGGAATTAGAACTGTGGGAGGAAATAAAAATTTGTGGGAGTTTTGAGAGGAATAGGACTGGAGTGGTAAACAACTACGAATATATTACATTAAGCTCGGCGACAATGCCACCAAGCTTTCTGTAAGATTATTTTTGAAATAATCACTAATCTATTTAATGAGGGAACTTTTCTTTTACCGTTTTTTGAACGGAACAAGTGTATCAATTAATGTGCGTCAAATCGGATGCTTAGTAACGACGTAATAATAACTATACACTTTTGACTGCTTCTTTTTCGAGGAGTAATAATGAGGGAATAATAAAATATGAAATTACAAATATAAAAGAAGGGAGTATATTGCAAAATACAATTAAAAAAACAAACGTCTATCCTGTAGTATCTTATATACCGTGAACGGAATAAAAACTAATACGTCCGTTTAACAAATATGAAATCAACATTTACCGTCTGAATCAAATTTTTCATCAACATTTCTGAGACTTTTTTTGCCATTTCTTCATAGTTAATTTCTATAACTGAAATACCCAAATATTTTTTTAAAGCTGAATCTCCACAGGAAACTATATCGATATCTTCTCCTAAAACAAAATTTTGTTCTTTTACCTTATCAATCAACTGGATTAAATCCAAATCTGAGAAAAGTAGATATAAGTCCTTTTTACTCAGCGCTTCCTGTCCACAAATTTTATCTTTAATTAGATATTCTAAATGATACTTAGCGCAAAATCTTTTTAATCCGATTTCAAAGTGTTTGGTATGAAAAGAAGGACTATTATCAGGTTGAATGAAAACTAATCGTTCAATTGTTTTGAAATTTGAGAATCCATTCCTTAAAACCTTGTAAAAATCACCCTCAAAATCTTGATAAACTTGTCCTAACTTACCCGAAAACTGGCGTGCTTTACTAACTAAAATCAATTTACTCGGAGATATTGATTCTAGTGTTTCTAGGACATCTTTAGGGTATTGCCCACTATCTTGCTCACCATTTTCAAAATTCAGCAGAACAACTAGTTGATCGTATTGGTTTTTCTTTCTTTCTAATACGTCTTTGAAAACAGATGAATCTCCGCTGTATGTATCTAAATCAATTTTTGCTTCCTTACCCAAAATACTTGTAAAGTCATTCAACAGTCTTATGACATAAGGGTCAATCTGATTTACTAAAAATAAAACATCTTTCTTGAATTGAAGCTGCGTTTTTGCTATATAGAAGCCTTTCCCCTTTATCGACTTAATAATTTTTTGATTTCTTAGTTCTACATACGCTTTTTCAACAGTACTTCTCGACAAACAGTACTCTTCACTTACGTGGTTGATTGATGGTATTTTATCCCCAATTTTCAATGTATTTTCCTCAATCCCATCAATAATAGACTTCATTAATTGTTTGTACTTCGGAATACCTGCATTATCTTTAATTTGTATATAGTTTTCTTTACACATGACCTGTTTTATACTTTATTTGCTGAGTTCCATATCATTTGCTGAGTTCCATATCACACATATCATAAATACTTTAAATTTGAATGAACAAACAAGTAAATAAAGACCAAATGTCGGAGTTATTCTTCCTCACTCTAAAGTAGCAATAAAAAAACAACTACATTATTAGATTATAGTCGTTATCCAATTACCACTAAGAGGAGGATTGGCTTACTTTATTGAATGTATGAGACTCTTTAATTATAATTTACCTCGTGAGAAGTTAATTTCTATATAATGTTGCAAGTTACAGTTGATTTTGTTGGTAAAAACCTATAATAGGGTAATCTAAAGCGTCAATTGGTGCTTTAAAGCAGACATTTGTAAATCTCAATCGGACAAAAGGATTGTATTTAAGACATTTTAGCTTAAATTTGTGCGCACTACCCTTTCCTTTTTGACCAGATTATTTTTCAATCAATAGACTTAATTCTGACCTATTCGCCATACAAAAAGAGTGGAATAAATACTACTAATGAATAAATTTTTATTTACTTTAATCATATACACATCATTAAGCAGCTCTTTATTTGCTCAGCGAGCAACCATTAATCAGTTACAAGTAGATTTACATAAAACATCGGACGATTCTATAAAAGCAACACTCTATAAAGACCTAGCAGACGTATACAGACCAATACATATTGATTCCGCTATATATTATATTGATTCCGCCTTATTGATAGCTAAAAAAGGTAAGGTAGGAGGGGATTTTATTAATAAAAATTTAATAT
>CAKZUM010000261.1 GCA_937921525.1 uncultured Saprospiraceae bacterium | reverse complement strand
AAAAAAATCCGTGTAGCTACGAAGTAGCTCCGCGTTGAATTATGTCTTATAAGCTACCTAGTTTTTCTTAAGTTGACGACATTCTACTGCAGGTGATCCGATGAATAAATTTACTACCCCAACTTCATTTTACACTCAATTTTTTTTCTCTTGATAATCCATTAAGATTTACTAAATTCTGAAAATTTAGCAAATCACTACACTCACTGAATCTTCGGAGTGAACTCAAATTTCAATGAAAGAGCAGGAAAAATAAAAGAACCGATATAATAACACCACCCAAAAAAACGAAATAGCAAACTCTTAATAAATCAAATTTTTTTCCCAAGGCTTCTCCTAAATAAAACAAGTCGTTCATCACGGAATTATCTAATTTCTCATCGCTCTTCATGACTATCTTCAAGCCCTCTTTATAATTTTTGATGTCCATTTTGTAAAAATTACCATAAAAAAATAAATTTGACCTTGTACTACCTCTTATTTCTTCCAGAGACGTTTCCCCTTTTGTTTTAATTGGGAGCGTTGCTAAAGTGGCATACACCATTGATACAATACAGCAAAAGAAAAGAACACCCATAGGAAAAAGTAGATGAGCATGATCTCCTATGTTTTTAGCTAGTAGCGGCATCATTACTGTAATTATTAAAGCATTAATAGTTATCATTAAGTTGGCCTTATTATCTGCTATACTAGTCAAGTCTATGTGATTTCGAAGGGCTGTTTTAAAAATCATTTGCGCACTCTTATTCCCATTTATTTTCTCTTTTTTTGCTTGTTCTACCTCTTTTTTACGCGCTTTTTTACGCGCTTTTTTCTGAGCTTTTTTCTGAGCTTTTGATTCCTCTGACATAGAATTATTTTTTGATTATTAAAATTGAAACCCAGCTCGAACCGTTAAGCGGTTATCTTCTTTTGATTGAAAATAGCCAACAGATAAGGCAACAAAATCTAAAGGGGCTACCCACAATGTGGCACCATAACTGTTGTGCCACTCATCGGATTCTTCCTCTTCTACCCATACCCGACCGTGGTCATACCCCAGAGTAATACCTCCAGAAATAGGAACTTTATTGTTCTCAGAATCAAACACTTTTAATCTTAAGTCCACATTATGATAAAAGGCAGTTTGACCTGAAAATCGTTGGTTAGCAAATCCTCTTAAACGCCCTTCTCCCCCGATATTAACAGCCTGAAAAAAATCGAACTCCCCGATAATATGTTCTGTCCCTATTCGATTAGCCAAAACAACTCGATCGGAAGTCCCTAAACGATTATAGATACTTAGTTCGCTATTAAATTTAATCATTTGACGATTGAAGTCATTCAAATTTCCTCGCCATATAGCACCCAGAGAAAAGTTTAATCCGCGAGTTGGTATCGCTTTATAGTCTGCGTTAGAGAAATTGAATTGCGATTGCCCACCCGTAAAATATTGCTGGCTAAAGGCAGCCGTTCTTAAAAGAGCGTTAGCGTCATTCACTAGGCGATCTTGCTTATTTTCTATCGAAATGGACTCAATGTAAGGACCTATAGATAGCGTCGTTCCTCCCGATCCTCTTCTTTTGAAAGAAGGATAAGCACCAACTAAAGTACGGCTTACTCGATAGAAATCTCTACCTAGCGTTTCTATATCTCTTTCTGTTTCATTGCCTAATCCGTGAAAATTAGAAACAAAGCGAGGGGCTTCAATGGCTACTTGTAGATGGGTATCCCAATGGGCAAAGGTTTCGTAATAGTCTCCTTCATAATTAAAACTAAATGCACCAGTACCAATAGCATATCTTCCTTGCCATGTATGTATTTGATGTCTTTTAAAACTAAAGGTATTACTATTAACACCTAGTCCTACAAAAAATCCATCATCTGGATTTGCACCAAAAAAGGGAATAGGAATCGCATAGTTATACTGAAATTCCATGAAATTAAAAGTGTTTACGGAACTCCTATGTGCGAGATTTTTTTTAGCCTCTTTACCTAAAGAAAACTTTGCATCTTCCTCCTCATTGTCATAGACTTTCGTTTTTCTTTTAAGCCCAGCAACTTTGGAGTCATCTGTAAAATCATCTATTCCCTTTCCTCCAATTAATCGGACTAGTGGGCCTTTACCAACTTGCCCTGTTACTTTGAATTGGTCATCTCCATCTAAGCCATATATTTCTAATTCTTTAGTGATTTCATTTTCAAACACTCTTTCATAGAGCAATTGTGTATTGGATTTATTCTTGCTGTACTCATAGACCGTTACCTTAGTTTGCAAATTGTTTAAACGATTAACTAAAATGAGATTGTCTTTATGTGTACCTCTAATTTGTACTACCTTATTCAGTATTTTATAATAATTATTAGCGGTTGTTAAGATGGCATTTCGCCGTTCTTTTGTCCAAGCAATTAATTGTTGGCCTTTCTCTTTATAAGCAAAAGGCGGCAGACGTTTAATTCCCTCTTCAATGACCTCATCGGTTAAATTTTCTTTAATAAACTTGGCTTCGGTTTTCCATTCTTCCAAAGTTAACTCATTTAAAAATAACCGATCAAAATGGCGGGCTTGATGATTGAGCCATGTTTCTTCTTTGGTACTAATGTTCCCATCATACTTATGTGCTGCTCGGGTAAATGGAACTGTGTAGCTTGCCAAGGCATTCGCAATACCATCAAAATTAGAATAGGCTTGGTCTCTGTCTCTTGGTATGGGCTTGTACAATGTTTTACCATCGTCTTGTGGGTAACTTGCCCAGCGCCATTGATCGGTATGCCGATCCCAATCGCCAATAATATTATCAAACAGTCGGCTTCTCAATACTTGTTTTTGGTCAATTATAGTTTTGTCATTTTTTAGCATTCCTTCTATCACATTACCCATATTTTCTATATGTTTGGAGTTTCCAAAACTTGCTAAATTACTCCAATCGCCGTTTCCTCTTTCTTCAAAGATGTAGACCTCTCCTCCAAATTCATTGAACACGCCTAAATTAGGTTGCTTTGGTAAGTAGACAATTTGAGGGTTAGAATGGAAAACTTCTATTGCTGATGCCATAGGGGCTACGGTAAGGGCACTAAAAGGATTACCCGCTGTAAGCTGTTGTTTTACCAACTCATTTGCAAAAGTTTTTCTTACAATTCCTGGAAAGCGTTCAGTAACTTTTTTGACCGTTCTAAGTTGATAAATTTTACCTTCTTTAGTTTTTAAACGAACAGAGTTAGACTGATTACCACCTCCTTTTTGAAAAGCTACCAATCCTCCTTTAGCAGTAGCTAAGTCTAAAACTGGTATTTTGAATTTGGTCAAATAATCTTGCGTATATAAATGTCCCCAAAAGGTTTGATTGAAAATGGGTAATTCTTCGGGAGACATAACAGCTACTTCGACAGAATCTTGTGTTTTTAATTGATCATATTCAGGAAAGTTAATGGGGATCATTTCTTCTTCAGAAGGAAGTGGGTCTTTTACTTTTTTTCTAAATATCAATTCACTTTTCCCTAAATATTCTCCATCTTCCGTAGTGGTTGCCCAATAGCTCACCCATACTTCTCCATCTTCGTATACATGCAGGGTAGCATATCCTTCTACCCCCGCTACAAATTCAGCGTCGTCTCCTAATCCAACAGGGGTGTGTCTTGAAGCAGAACCACTTACAATAAAATATTGGCCTTCTTCTTCAAAATATTGCAGACTGTGTTCATGACCAGAGACAAATAACACATTGGTAAATTTATCTGCAATTTCGATCAAAGTTTTCTTAAAGGCTTTATAATTAGGATGGCTTAAGTCTTGCGGAGTAGCAATATTGCTTTTTAGAAAAGCAGCTATTGTTCCCAAACCGGGCAATGGAATCCATAAATTGCTCTTCAAAATAGTGAGTGGAAATAAATGTTCCTTTGCGGAAAAATGCCCGCCATGCCTACCATTAGAATTTAAAGGATGGTGCATCGCAAGGATAATATTTTTCGAGCGATTATCTTTAATCTTATCCATTAATTCCCGAAGAAATAGCTCTCTAGTTCTAAGTTCGCAATCTTCATTTATACCTTCTTCATGGTCCCAGTTTTCTAAGTACCATTGGCTATCTATTGCTATTAATACTGTATTTTTAGATAGCTTTTCTACTTCAGGACCACTACAACCATCATCTGGGATAAAGGTATCTCCTCTATCTAAATAGGATTGAACAAATGCTTCTTGTCGCCTTACTCCCTCAGCACCATCTACTGCTTCCCAATCGTGATTGCCTGGAATAAAAAATACCTCTCCCTTGAAGTCTTTAACAATATCCAATTGATTCTTTAAATTTTGTTCAGCAACGGGTCTATCAGGCATTCCCTCTGCTGGCAAACCATGCGGATAGATATTATCTCCTAAAAATAGAACGGTACTATTTTTTCCTGCTGTCTGCAACTCTTTTCCTATTATCTTCAACGTTTCTACTGGTTCTCCTTTTCCTGTACCTCCAGCATCGCCTATTAGGAAGACTTGGTGTTGTAAAGATTTGTTAGGAAGCGAAAGGCTTTTCCAACTTTGTTGGCCATCCGCATATTGTGGCTTATAAGCGGCGCAGGCGGCGAGTAAGCTAATAGAGATAAGGAGACTGATTAAACGTATGTATTTTGTCATAGTTAGGTGTATGCGTCAAGATAAGAATTACTATTGAAATTTTGTATGGCGTCAAAGTAAAAATATTTGGATTCAAAACAAAATTTTCAATAGTAGATGTCCTTAGGCAGCTTAGTAACGACGAAATAATAACTATACACTCTTGGCTGCTTCTTGCCAGCCCGTCCGCTTTGCGGTTCATTTGCTTGAATGTCTTAGGACATTCACCCTGCGGGATCGCTCATTCATCTTATTTTCCTCTTGAAATCGGT
>CAKZUM010000260.1 GCA_937921525.1 uncultured Saprospiraceae bacterium | reverse complement strand
GTATCTGCTGTTTGATGAGAAAGAATTGCTTGATTATAAATAGTCGTTAAGGCAGGTAAATCTGATGAAACAGCAATTCTAATCGTTAGGGAGGAAGGAGTGGCCATTGATTAATGCAAAATAGTAGACTTGAAAAATACTTGGGTCGATGCTTGAAGTTTGTAACTTGCTTCCACCAATACATACTATAAAAACAACTTTTCGTTCGCCCTATAGTCAATGTTTAAATCCGTGACTAATTAAATCCGTGACTAAAGTAAATTATTAGCCACGGATTTAATTAGTCACGGATTTAAACGCTAAAAAACACCTCTATATCTATAGCTTAGGAAATTATTCTTCCATTACTAAAGTTCCCTCTTTACTCTTGATATAAATTTCTTCGTCCTTATATTTCGATGGACATTTCATCAACATATCACTAGCCATGAATACATCTCCTTGCATCTTACCCGTCAAAACCAATTGTTCAGAAAGCTCAAAATCTTGTGGCTTAGCTGCCAATAAAACGACCTTCTTTTCTACTTCTTCTGCATCTTTTATAAAAAAGCTAAAATAATTAGCATCTTCTTGCGGATTGTACACCATTTCCTTATCCTTGGATAATTGCCCAGCAATCTTTACTTTTTTGCCTGTATTCGTAGCATCTTCAAAGGTGGCATATGTTCCCATATCATTAGACATGGACATTAAGACCATGATAGCTATAGCAATGAGTGCAATACCGATTAAATGAATTTTTTTCATAAAGTATTCTTTTTAAGAAGTCAGAAGTCAGACCGTCCTTCGGAACTGTCAGAAGTCAGACGTGAGACGTTGACAACTGGACGTTAATCCTACAAATGAATCTATTTGGCAAAAATAGAGGTTTTAGCAACCGTAGTAAAGAGAAAGCAACTTTATTCTATCAATAATGGCTCATTAGTTTGTATTTTTGACAATATATTTACCCTACTAGGCTATTTTAAGATTATCATGTTTGTTGACTCACTCGATTAAACAAGTAATTTGGATAAAAACACTATTATAACATTAAGAAATGCTAGTATATACCAGCAAGACTTTTTGGTACTACAGGCTGTCAATTTGACGATTCATAACGGAGAGTTTGTTTATTTGATTGGTAAAACGGGTAGCGGTAAGTCTAGCTTATTAAAAACATTGTATGGGGTGCTGCCTTTGAAGAAAGGAAAAGGGATGGTAGCTGATTTTGACCTTAACAAATTAGATCGACATGCAATACCTCAATTGCGTAGACAATTAGGGATCGTTTTTCAAGATTTTAGTCTATTAACGGATCGGTCAGTTTGGGATAATTTACTGTTTGTGCTGAAAGCTACTGGGTGGAAAGATTCGAGGAAGATGCGAAATAGAATACTAAAGGTGGTGGAGATGGTTGGGCTAAAAGATAAATTAAAAAGTATGCCTTTTGAATTATCTGGAGGAGAACAACAAAGAATTGTTTTAGCAAGAGCCTTGTTAAATGAACCTAAATTAATAATTGCGGACGAACCCACGGGTAATTTAGATCCAGATACTTCGGATGGGATAATGACTTTATTGCGAGAATTAGCTAAAATCAACAACACAGCAGTTCTTTTTGCAACACATGATTATAGAATTTTGGAAAATTTTCCCTCCCGAATTATCCGCTGTAAAAATGGACAAATATTGGATGAAGATAATTACTTAGTATAATTATAATAATGTTTTTTTGATTCTAGGGATACCACCTTGATTAATGATTTCTACTCTGGTGTGCTTTTGTGAAGGCTCTGTAGTAAATGAAATGAGGATAGTAGGGTAAGAATATTGCTAATCAGGGATGAGGAAAATAATGAAATCGCACAGGATTTGTTTTTTTCCTCGTCCGCTGAACTTAGCAGTTGAATTTTAGACGATAAGGAGGCTGTTGAAGTCACCTTTATTCTTATACTTTTTTTAATTATTTATCAAAGGACCTTATTTATTAAACCTCCTCTTTAAGTGCTAGGTCTATTCCTAATTCTTCTAATTGTTCTCCAGATATAATAGAAGGCGCATCAATCATCATATCCCTTCCTTGATTGTTTTTAGGGAAGGCGATGAAATCTCTGATGGATGCTTGTCCATTTAGCACGGCGCATAAACGATCAAAACCAAAGGCAATTCCACCATGGGGTGGCGCACCATATTCGAATGCACCTAATAAGAATCCGAACTGTTCTTCTGCCTCTTCTGGTGTGAAGCCTAATAATTTAAAGTTTTTAGATTGTAAGGCTCGATCATGTATTCTAATAGAACCACCACCAATTTCAGACCCATTAATCACTAAGTCATAGGCATCCGCCTTTAGGTTCTTCATTGTTTCATGGTCCCCGTTCAACATATTGGGGATCTCTGATTTTTTTGGAGAAGTAAATGGATGGTGCATCGCGTGAAATCTTTCAGATTCTTCATCCCATTCTAATAATGGAAAATCTACAACCCATAAGGGCTTGAAGTCACCTGCTTTCATCAAACCTAATCTACGACCCATTTCAAGTCTCAATTCACTAAGTTGTTTTCTGGTTTTATCAGTTTCTCCAGATAAAACATAAACAATATCCCCTTTTTCGGCACCCATTTTATCTCCCCAAGCTTTTAGGTCTTCTTCAGAATAAAACTTGCCAACAGATGATTTGATAGAGCCATCTTGTCCATATTTGATATACACTAGCCCTTTCGCACCGATTTGTGGTCGCTGCATCCATTCCGTCAATTTCTTAATATCCTTATTAGAATTATTGGCTGCTTCCCCCTTGACGCATATACCTACGACCAATTCTGCATTATCAAAAACAGGAAATCCTTTTCCTTTCGCCAAATCATTTAATTCTACAAAAGGCATATCAAAACGTAGATCTGGTTTATCAGATCCGTAGAGACGTACAGCATCATCATAGCTCATTCTAGGGAAGTCGGCTAAAGTGACCCCTAAAGTTTCTTGAAATAAATGCTTGGTCAAGCCTTCAAAAGTATTCAGAATTTCTTCTTGAGTTACGAAAGCCATTTCACAGTCAATTTGTGTGAATTCTGGCTGTCTATCCGCTCTCAAATCCTCATCTCTAAAGCATTTGACTATTTGGAAGTATTTATCTAGCCCTGCTACCATCAATAGCTGTTTAAAAGTCTGTGGAGACTGTGGCAAAGCATAGAACTGTCCTTTGTTCATTCGACTGGGTACCACAAAATCTCTAGCCCCCTCGGGCGTACTCTTTATCAAAACAGGTGTTTCTACTTCGATAAAGCCAGTATCAGATAGATACTTTCTAGTGGCCATAGCTAATTTACTTCGGAATATAATACTTTGCTGAACAGGGTTTCGGCGTAAATCTAAGTACCGATAGGTCATTCTCAAATCATCTCCACCATCTGTTTCATCTTCTATTGTAAAAGGAGGTGTTTTGGAACTATTTAGTATTTCCATTTCTAATACTTCCAACTCAATGTCCCCTGTAGGTATTTTATCATTTTTTGAGGAGCGTTCTATTACTGTACCTTTTACTCTAATCACAAATTCTCTACCTAAAGATCTAGCTGTTTCAAAAAGAGCAGCGGGTGTTTTTTCCTCTGTAAAAATTAGTTGAGTGATACCATATCGATCTCTTAGATCTATCCACATCATAAATCCTTTATCTCTCGATTTTTGAACCCAGCCGCTAAGGGTTACTTCTTTTCCTACATCGGCCATTCTAAGGGCACCACAATTATGTGTTCTATACATTTTGTAAATGGTTTAGTAACGATTAAAAAATCTTTAGATTTTGACGTTAACTTATTTAAGTTCTTAAGTGAGTAGCCTCTATTATATAGCGGCTGTTAGCCTTATTTTATAATAATAAGTGCAAAAATACACTTTCAATTAAATTATTACTAGCATAACAAGCTTGGCCTAATAAAAGGGTAAAGTTATACGTATGTAACTTTCTAGTTTTTCAGAACGTATTTTTATATAAGGGAATAGGAATATTTGTTCTAAGAATTATTTTATCCTTACCTTCTTTATTGACGCTTGAGTACATATGAATATATACCATTTTTGTCAAGAAAAGATTCTAATAAACTAGGCTAGTTCTTTTAGGAATCTGTTCTTTGAAATTATTAATTAAGCTGAATTTGTTTGCTGTGGATTTTTTTTTTAAAGGAATTAGTATATAACAATATAAGAGCATTTGGGCGAATAGAATCGGATTGTATATTGACAGTTTAAAAAAAATAAGCATAGATAAGTTTTTTAAAATAGCATAAAAAACTGATAAACAATGTATTATACAATTCCATTTTTACTAGTTTATTGAATCGTAAGAACATAGCACAGTACGAAGAATCTTAGACTAGTAAGAGTTAACAGTTTTTTATAATTTTACGCATCAAATAGTTACTATATCAAGAGTTTTATAGTCCTATAAATAGTGATGTAACTTTTTGTTAACATTCAATCCCGACTTACCATAAATATTCTCTTCTAATCCAATTAGGAGTGTGATATTTAAAAGCACTCTTTTACACATTTTAAAAAAATAAAAATGAACTTGAAAAGTATTTGGCTGCCTTTGTTGATTTTGATACTTTGGATTCTTGCCTTTTGGTTGTGGATTTGTCCAAAATGCTTCTTAGGTGCAGGTATTGCATCTGGAGGAGAAGAAGAGAAGAAAGAGATTGTTAAGGAAACAGTGAAAAAAGCAGTTGCTGCATCTACAGCGCTTGCCCCAGCATCTTTATTAATCAAAGATGGTTCTGCTTTTAGTGCAACGGCACCTAAGCATATTGATTTTAATAAATCAAGTTACTCTTATATCACACCATTATCTACGGATGTAAATACATCTTTGGAAAAAACAGCCACTTATTTAAAGGCAAATCCTGATCGTAGCTTAACTATTAATGGAATTTATGCTAAGGATGAAACCAATGGTAGTGCTTTTCCAAACTTAGGTTTGGCTAGAGCAAATAATGTAAAGCAAATATTATCTAAATTAGGAGTGCCTGGGGGACAATTACTTACTAGTTCTTCTTTATTGGCATCTAATGTTAAAATGAAAGACATCATGTATAGTGGTGTGAACTTTAATTTTGGCAAGGCTACTAATGATGTAGCAGATAGAGTTGCTAAAATAAAAGCTCGTTTATTAGGGAAGCCATTGACATTATACTTCGCAAGTGGTAAGCAAGAGGTAAACCTTACGGCTCAGCAAAGAACAGATTTTTCTGATTTAGTTTTCTATCTAGATAATGTCGCTAAAAGTTCTTTAGAAGTGAGTGGGCATACTGATAATGTGGGTGCGTCTAATGTGAATACACGTTTATCACGAAAAAGAGCAGAGTTCGTAAGAGATTATCTAGTGGGCAATGGTTTAAGCACGAAGAGAATGAACGCAAAAGGGTTCGGTCCAGATAAGCCAATTGCTACGAACGATACGGATGCAGGAAAAGCTAAGAATCGTAGAGTTGAGGTAACACTTCGATAAACGTATTAATTGCTTTGTAATGCCAATTGGTATTACAAAGCAATTCTTGTTTGAAACCAATTTTAAAAAAAATAAAAATTATAAATTATGTTATCATCATTTTGGTGTTGGTTACTCCCATTAATTGCCATGTTAGGCGCAGCCCTTTGGGGGGGATGGATTGGTTGGCTTTTGCGAAAAGCAAAAGTCTTATTCTGGAAAGGCGAGTCTGATAGACATCAAACGGCCTATAGTACGTTGAAAACGGACTATGATGGCTACTTAACAAAATATAATACGCTTAGCTCTGATTATTCTGTAGCTGACCAAGAGCGTATCGCGCTTAGAGGTGATGTGAATGATTGGAAAGCAAAGTGGGAAAGCCAGTCTACTGAAATAAATGATTGGAGAACTAAATATGACGGTGTTAATAAAACGTACTTAGGTTTTAAAGCTGATTCAGAAAAGAGGGAAAAAGACTGGAAATTTAAGTGGGAAACTAGCCAAAAAGAATTAGAAAAAACGAAGTCTGAATGGAATACAAAGTGGACCGCATGGAAGAAGGAGAAAGACCAGTTTGCTGCTGAGAAAGAAAAATTAAATTCTGATTGGAATCTGAAGTGGACAACTTTGAAGAAAGAGAAGGATCAGTTGGTTGCAGAGAAGGAGAAGGTAAATTCTGATTGGAATTTGAAGTGGACAACATGGCAGAAAGAGAAGGAAGAACTAGAAACTGCTAAAGAAGTAGCGGTAGCAGAGAAAGAACAAGTTGCTTCTGATTGGAACTTGAAGTGGACAACGTGGCAGAAAGAGAAGGAAGAACTAGAAACTGCAAAAGAAGTAGCGATAGCAGAGAAAGATCAAGTTGCTTCTGACTGGAACTTCAAATGGACGGGCTGGCAGAAAGAGAAGGAAGAATTAGTTGCGGAGAAGGAGAAAGTAGAATCTGACTGGAACTTCAAATGGACAGGCTGGCAAAAAGAGAAGGAAGAATTGGTTGCAGAGAAGGAGAAAGTAGAATCTGATTGGAACTTCAAATGGACAGGTTGGCAAAAAGAGAAAGAGGAGTTAGTCGCAGAGAAAGAACAAGTTGCTTCTGATTGGAGTATGAAATTTGTGAATTTAGAAAAAGAACAGAGCAGTGATGCAGGAGAGAAAGATGCATTAATCCTTAACTGGACAAACAAATACAATGTACTAGAAGCTCAAGTAGCAGAAAAGGACGAGGAATTAGATAATCTTAAGTTGAATATCAATATCCTTAAAGAGGAGAAAGAGGCATTGAATAATGAGTGGAACTTAAAGTGGACGAACTTTAACAATGAGTGGGAAGATAAGTATAAAGCGATCCAAGAGAATCCTCCGGGAATGGAAGAAAAGGATTCTATCATCCTTAATTGGACGACTCAATACAATGAATTAGCAGAGGAGAAAGAGGCATTGAACAATGAGTGGAACTTGAAGTGGACCAACTTTAATAATGAGTGGGAAGCGAAATACAAAGCTTTAGAAGCGGAGGTTGCAGAGAAATCTAGCGAAGGAGATACAATCGTTCTTAACTGGACAAACAAGTATAATGCCTTAGCAGAAGAGAAAGAAGCATTGAATAATGAGTGGAACTTGAAGTGGACCAACTTTAATAATGAGTGGGAGGAGAAGTATAAAGCGATCCAAGAGAATCCTCCGGGAATGGAAGAAAAAGATACTTTAATCCTTAATTGGACCAATAAGTATAATGAATTAGCAGAAGAGAAGGAGGCATTGAATAATGAGTGGAACTTAAAGTGGACGAACTTTAACAATGAGTGGGAGGCGAAGTACAAAGCACTTCAAGAGGAGGTATCTTCTAAAGCAAATGAAGGAGATACGATCATTCTTAACTGGACGAACAAGTACAACGCTTTAGCAGAAGAGAAAGAGGCATTGAACAACGAGTGGAACTTAAAGTGGACCAACTTTAACAATGAGTGGGAAGCGAAGTATAAAGCGATCCAAGAGAATCCTCCAGGAATGGAAGAGAAAGATGCCATCATTATTAACTGGACGAATAAGTACAATGCGTTAGCTGAAGAAAAGAAAGCAGCTGAAGGAGATTGGAAAGGTAAATACAAAGCTTTAGAGGCAGAATTGAAAGATAAAGTAAAAGATGTAGAAGGAGATTGGAAAGGTAAGTACAAAGCTTTAGAAAGTGATTGGAAAGGAAAGTACTCTGTATTAAACAATGAATGGAAAGATAAAGCCAAGTCATTAGAGGCAGAGACTAAAGGATTGAATTCTAAAGTTGAAAAGCTAGAAAAAGACTTAGCTGCAAAGCCTAAAGAAGTTAAAGTTGAAGTCATTAAAGAGGTGCCAGTAGAGGTGGTAAAAGAAGTAATCAAAGAAGTAGAGATAGAAGTCATTAAGGAAGTTCCTGTAGAAATCATCAGAGAGGTAGAAGTTGTCAAGCAATTGGATTTCAATAGCTTGAGAGATATGATGATGAAAATGCAAACAACAGAGACTTCTAGAAGTGTTGTTGGTGAAACTAGAACAGCTGGTGCTTCTAAAATTGTTGAGCGAAGAGAAATTGGTGTCAAGGAAGATTTGACAAAGATTGAAGGCATCGGTCCAAAGATTGCGGAACTTTTAAATAATGCTGGTATCTATAGTTTTGCAGACTTGAGCAAAGCAAGTGCTAAAAAATTAAAAGGAGTCTTGGAAGCTGCTGGTTCTCGTTACCAAATGCACGATCCTAGTACTTGGGCTAAGCAAGCTAAATTAGCGGCTGGTGGAAAGTGGGAAGAATTGCAAAAATGGCAAGATGAACTAGATGGTGGTAAAGGTGCTGCTAAGTCTAAAGCGAAGGCGAAAACTAAGACTAAATCTTCTAAGAAAGTTGCAAAAGCGAAAGATAACTTAACTAAGATTGAAGGTATCGGTCCAAAAATTGCTGGTTTGATGAATGACGCTGGTATCCATACTTTTGAGGAATTAGGAAAAGCTAGTGTTAAAACGCTAAAGGATATTTTAGCCGCTGCAGGTCCTAGATACCAGATGCACAACCCAGGTAGCTGGCCTAAGCAATCTAAGTTAGCGGCTGCTGGAAAGTGGGATGCTTTAAAGAAGTTACAAGATGAATTAGACGGAGGTAAATAATCTTCTTCTTACATAGAGCTATAAAGCCGAACGGTTACAAACCGTTCGGCTTTTTTTATGAAGTTGTTTAAGAATGTATACTGTCTATGTTCCATTCTTAAAATAGGTATCAT
This sequence comes from uncultured Saprospiraceae bacterium, assembly GCA_937921525.1. Lineage (GTDB taxonomy): Bacteria > Bacteroidota > Bacteroidia > Chitinophagales > Saprospiraceae > JAFMDF01. The sequence goes on along the minus strand of CAKZUM010000260.1, from coordinate 7,028 downwards.
TTTTGCATATTTTTAGATGCTTCAAGCAGCAAGATATTCTTGCTAAAAAGAATCTTCTACACACACACTTCCAGTTATTTAACAAATCATTATCAGATTAACAAAAGGTTAGAAGGCATACTTTAGTAGTCCAGATTTATTTAAACAACTTCTAAAAATAATAATCTTATTTCCTGGTTTTGCAGGACATAAAACTATACCTCTATGCCCTTTTCCCTTCTTAATTTTTTCTCTTCTTTTTTTGATAGAAAGATTCTTTCTTTCCTGTTTCTGTTACTTCCTGCCATAGTATTCTCCCAAATATCAAATGTTGCTACTTACAAAAAGGTAGTGTATAAAGAGATGTTGACTGGTAAGGCGGAGGTCTTTAAATGTTCAGAATCAGGAATAAAAGAAGATATAACGAATAGTGAAAGAGCAAAATCACAAGCAATCTCTTGTGCCACTGCATTTCAAGCTGGATATGGCACTAATTGCTGGAATGATACCAATGCTACTCCAGATCCAGCTTGCTTAGTTCCACCTGTATTTTCATTAGATTGTAATGGTGGGAAATACAGAATCCCGATAGCTATCACCATTTTTGAATGTTTTGATTGGCCAGGTACTAATTATTTGGAGACAGAGGAAGGCGGATTTGAGCCTTTACTGAATATGGATTTGAACAATAAGTTAGTAGAAGTAAATGAACTATTTGCAAATGCTAATATTGAATTTTATGAAGTAAACAGACAGCGAATTCAAGATTGTGATTTATATGATTTTTATCAAGATACAGAGCCTAGTACAGGATTTAATGATAGTAATGATGATTTGATAGAATCTGCGAGTTTTGATATTCCTAATGCTATCAATTTATATTTTGTTGGAGGCTTGTATGGAGATCATGATTGTTGTGGATCCATGGCTTTTGCACCTTATCCTCCAGGTAGAGATTATTCTGTCCTTAGATACGGTACTGCAGTAGTAGGGAGTAACATAGCACATGAGTTAGGGCATTACTTTGGTTTGCCGCATACTTATGCGGAGTCGATTGATTTTAATGTGATTGATGGAGATGGTGTCCCAACTGGATCACTTGATAATTGCGATTGTTTGACAGAAGGAGATAGAATTTGTGATACTTGGCCAGACCCTAGTTTTAGCCATAATTGTAATCACCTTGGTGCTGGGGATGCTTGTTATATCACCATGACTGCCCAATCTCAATGTGATTTTGATGAAGCTGCCTATGCCGATCATATTAGAGAGAGCCATCCAGGGGTGTCTCCTAATCTAGTAATTTCGCCAAATAGTGGTGTTACTTTTAGCACGACTAGCTCTACTGTTTTAAGTCAAAACATAATGAGTAATAATTTCATTTTTGGCTGTACGACTACCTTCTCTCCCTGTCAATATAAAAAAATACATGATGTAGCCCTATCTGATTGTCGTAATTATTTATGCAATGCTACCACTGCGGATTATTTTTTAGATACCAATGCAGTTAGTTATGAAATTTGTATTGGGGATGAACTTCCTACATTTCAGGCAGGAAATACCGTAACTAGATTTGATGGCACTCAATATATATTAGAATGTTTTGATTGGTATGCTAATGAATTTGACCAACGCTCAGAGGCATTTCTTTTTAATAGTTCTTCTTTTACCCCTAGTCCTGACCAGATAAATACGGACGTAGCAGGAAGCTATGAATTTTGGGTGGCTGAAGTCAATGCACTAAATGATCCACCTTGTAAAGTAAAAGTAACGGTTACGGTAATGGATAGCCCTGGCACAGCAGTTACTACAATCAATGAGACAACTATTGATGCTTGTGTAGATCGTAATTTCGTAATTGATGCAAGTGGGGCATCCATCAATAATGATGTAGATTTAATTGGGTGGTATTTTTCTAATGATAACCCTACGATTTCTTTAACTACTGGCGCATCTGTAGAGGAAGCTATTCAATCCGCAACGAATGACAATAACTGGAATAGCACTACAGGAAACATCGTTCAATCAGATGCTAATGAACCACTATCAAGTTTGTCAGCGGTATCGGTTGATTGTAATACATTGGGTAATGGAAGTTACTTCTTAACTCCCTTTATTGCAAAAGGTGCTGTCGGCCAAAATTGTTCTGTCTCTAGCAGTAGTTCTTCTTTTGATTGGAATACAGCGAGCGGATTTACAGGTGGTGCTACGGTCAGTTTAGGACCAATAAATAACTGTGCTATATCAGGTTTGTCTGTAGATGATTTTTCTATTACGCTAAATATTTTAGACTGTGAAAGTGTTGGTGGAGATATAGGTGCTAAAATATACTTTAACCGAGGTACAGAATTATCCATCAATACTCCTTTTGATTTTACGTTTGATTGTTCTCAGGATATAGTCACTATAAGTGGCAATGATTTGAGAAACCTCAAAGCGGACTATGACCCGATGGTAGATCAAATTCAAATTAATTTTATTAATACAAACTTCTTTAGACCAAATTTTCAAGGTACCATAGCTGTCAGCCTTAATGCAAAAATTGATGTAAATTATAGTGGAAATAATGCAAAAGCAATTTGGGATGCTAATGATCGTCCGAATATAGATACTAGTAACATAGCTTGTTTTTGGGGAGATCCAATAACTGTTTTATGTAATTGTGAGAGTAGTCTTTGTCCAGAGATCGGTACGATAACAGGGACAAGTACAATTTGCTCTGGAGATACTAGTGCTTTCTTACAGGTAGATGGTATTCAAAATATAGGAGACTTCAATATGGAGTTTGTGTATTTTAATAATCGACAATCAGATTCTAGTCTTTACGCTAATACACCTACTGGTTTATTGGGTAGAGGGCTGATGGTAGAGCAAGTACCTTATCCTACCATAGCAGGTACGTATTATGTATACGCAAGATTAGATCCTATTCCGATGACTACTACTTGTCGGCCATTTCAAGAATTAGTAGTTGAAATAAAAGATTTTCCTGCTGCTCCCACTACCAATGATATTTTTTATTGTGAAGGAGATAGTATTGAATCATTGGATGTTGAAGGTTCAAACTTATTGTGGTACAATGCACCTTCAGGAGGAATAGGTACAGCAAGTCCGATACTTGATTTGATGGAATTAGATACACAAAGTTTTTGGGTCAGCCAGACAATTGATGCTTGCGAGAGTCCACGTGCAAGGCAGGATATTATTCGTATACAGATACCAACTCCTCCAGCTATTCCCGATAGGAATCTCTGTATGGGAGACGAGCCTAATGAATTAGCAGAAGGAATTCCAAACTTAAAATGGTATTCTACAGAGACAAGTACAGTAGGCACATCAACAGTACCACTTATTAATACAACTACTCCAGGTACGACTACTTATTGGGTTAGTCGATCTGACGCTGGTGATAATTGTGAAAGTGAACGCATACCAGTAACTGTTACGATTAATGCGTTCCCTGCTCCTCCTGTAGTAGTTGATGTCACTTATTTTGTGAATGATACGGCTGTTCCATTAACAGCAGTAGGGAACGAACTACGTTGGTATACGAATACTATTGATACAGGAACTAGTGTTGCTCCAATACCTACAACTGACACAGCAGGGATACAACTATATAGGGTAACTCAAACAGCTAATAACTGTGAAAGTGTTCAGGGATTAATTACTGTTACCATTCAAGAAAGACCTACTTTAGAGATAGGGGTAGAAGTAACACCACCGACAAATGGGGACAATGGTAGTATCCGTTTTACGGACCTAGTTCCCGATACCACTTATATTTTATCTTATACCAAAGATAGCATTGTCGTTTTAGAAACTATTACAGCAAATCAAGATGGGACAATATTAATTACAAATCTATCAGCAGGAAATTATAGCAATATTTCTTTTACTGCAAATGGCATCACTTCTAGTGTGTCGGATATTGTGCTGGATGCAGTTTGTACTATTACAGCTGTTTTAAATAGTACAGATACGATATGTGTGGGAGAAGAGGGATTCTTAGAAGTAATGGTTACTAATGGGAAAGAACCTTATCAATTGATTTTGTCAGATGGCGTAAATAATCATGAATTTTCAAATTATATAAGCGGTGCGCCTCTACCTTTTACCGTAGATTCGACTACTACTTTTACACTTCTTCAATTAGTAGATAGTGATAGTTGTGCTATTCTTGATTCCCTTAATCAAGTCACGATTGTGGTTAACAAAACCGCTGTGCCATTAGTTACTGATGTCACCTATTGTCAAGGAGAACAAGTATCTGATTTAGTGGCAGAAGGTAGGAATGTAACATGGTACGAGGAAGAGATAGGAGGCGAAGGATTTAATATTATCATTCCTACAACTGATAGTATTGGTATAGAAACTTATTGGGTGAGCCAAACAATTAACGGTTGTGAAAGTGAACGGGCATCTATTTCAGTAACGATAGAAGCACGACCAAATCCTCCAATTATTCCAAATGTAAATTTGTGCATGGGAGACGAATCGGTTGAATTAGGAGAAGGAGTTTCAAATTTAATATGGTATAAAACGGAGACCAGTACGGAAAGTACATTAGTAGCACCGGTTATTCATTCAGATGCTGTGGGAACGGTTACTTATTGGGTAAGTCAAATAATCAATGGATGTGAAAGTGAACGTACCTCTGTTGAGGTGATAGTAGAAGCTCAACCTATGCCTCCAACTACAGTTGATGTAAGTACTTGTATGGGTACTTCTATTCTCTTAACAACGGAAGGAGAGCAGTTATTATGGTATAGATCGGCGACAGGCGGAAGCGCTGTAAATTCAATCAACTCTGATCCAAATGTAATAGGAATACAGACCTACTGGGTAAGTCAAACAGTAAATGGATGTGAAAGTGAACGGGCTAGTTTGTCAGTCTCTACCATTCCAAATCCTCCTGTTCCAACCGTCTTTGATACTAGTTATTTTTTAAATGAAGCAGCAATGCCACTAATGGTATTGGGCAGCCAACTGCGCTGGTATTCTACAGCAGTTAGTGATGATGGAACTAGTATTGCTCCAATACCCAATACCAGTTTAGTAGGAACACAAACTTATTGGGTAAGTCAAACAATTGATGGTTGTGAAAGTGATAGAGTACCTATCAATATTACCGTTAGAGAGCGAATTTCTATTGGACTAGGTCTTATTACGCCTCCTACTAATGCGACTAATGGAAGTATTCAATTAACGGATCTTTTATCGAATACTACTTATAGACTAATTTATGATATAGATGGAAATACGGTCAGTACTACTATTACTTCGGATGTAAATGGCAATTATGTGATTACCAATTTATCTGCTGGAAGTTATAGAAGTATTAGAGTCGTATTAAATGGAGAATCATCCAGTAATTTAGATGTAGAATTGCTCTCTGCGTTTTGTGATTTATTAGTTTCTTTTAGTGAAAATGATACCATTTGTTTAGGAGATACAGCTAGTATTCGTATAGTAATTGAGAATGGAACGAATCCATATAACTTGACATTAAGAGCGGGAACGGATACGATTAATTTTCCATCCTATATTAGTGGCACGAGTATTCCAATCCTAACGAACAGCACTCAAAATTATTCAATCGTATCTTTAGAAGATAGCCAAGGTTGTACACTTATCGAGGAAGAGAATACGGACCAAGTAACTATTCATGTAGTAGAACCTATTGTTCCTATTACGAATGACGTTATGTATTGTCAACACTCAACTGTGCTATCACCATTGAGTGCGGTAGGGTCTAATCTAACTTGGTATACCTCTGAAAATGGAGAGGTAGGTAGTTCAACACCTCCAATCCCAAATACAGATAGCCTAGGAACAACAACTTATTGGGTAAGTCAAGAAATAGGAGGTTGTGAAAGTACGCGCGCCATGCTTAAGGTAACTATTGGTAGTAACCAACCTAATCCGCCAATTGTTGAATCGGTAACTTATTGTCAAGGAGAAACCACTAGCCCTCTTAATGTAGAAGGAGAAAATTTACGATGGTATGTTTTACCTACAGGAGGCCGAGGCACTACTGATATACCTCAACCAACTGCGGAATTAACTGGGCGATATTTTCATTGGGTAAGCCAAACGATCAACGGTTGTGAAAGTGATCTTGCGCGTGTTACGATTACCATTAATGAAAAACCAAGCCCTACATTAGGATTAGTGATACCTCCTAGTCCTTGTAAGAAAAATGGTATTATTCAAATAAGAAATTTGCAACCTAACCAAAATTATCTACTTTCTTATACCGTCTTTAATCGTCCTGTTACCCCGTATTCAATTACGGCAACAGATGTTGGAACCTATTTTTTAACAAGCTTGGCTGCTGGATCTTATACAGATATAAAAGTACAATCAGGAGATTGTTTATCTGAAGGCTTGCAACAAATCTTAGTAGATGATACGCCTTTAATTACGACTAACTTTAGTAGTACTACTACCAATATTTGTAAGGGCGAGGCAGGAGAATTAACTTTAAATATAGAAGGAGGAACGTCTCCTTACAGCTTAATAATTACAGATATATTTAATACCTATTCCTTATCAGACTATGAAAGTGGTACACCACTAACAGTGCGACCAACTAAGACGACTAATTATTTTTTGGTGTCCGTTGTAGATAGTAATGGATGCAAAGCCACAGTAGAAGATAACGTTGTCAGAATGGAAGTAGCAGATTGTGATTCAATGGGTTCTTTGCAAGATGAGGGAATAGAAAATAAGCAAGACTTATTTTCTTTTGAAGAGAATTATGATCGTTTAAAAAACGCAGAAAGTTTAGATCTATTTCAAAATCAACCCAACCCTTTTAGTAGCCAAACAACTATTGGTTTTTATCTTCCCGGGAGTAGTGATATAGAATTGATATTAAGGGATAATAGAGGTAGAATAATTAAATCCTTTAATGAATACAGAACGACAGGAATCAATCATATAGTAATTGATGATCTTGTAGAAACAACAGGCTTAATATATTATCAGTTGGTTACAGACTTTGGTACTAGATCAAAAAAGATGTTGTTAGTTCGATAGTACAA
>CAKZUM010000259.1 GCA_937921525.1 uncultured Saprospiraceae bacterium | reverse complement strand
GCCCAGTATTATTTCGTATATCTTGTATCTGCACTTGTCCAAGTTCATCCCCAAAACATAATGGCGAAGTAGTCATTAAATCTACTTCCAATGGTAAGGGGGCTGTCAAACGAATACTATCTAAGTGGACACAATTATTATCATCAAAAACGCTCATTGTATACAAGCCTACTCCTATGTTATCTATTGTTGGGTTCAGACTTCCATTACTCCATCTGAAGTCTTTAATTGGTCTAGTATTATCAAAATCAACGGTGATGCTTCCATCTGTAGCTTCTGCACAACTTACAGGAAATCCATTATAATTGGTAGTAGAAAATGACATATTGATAACTGGATAGGCTAAGAGTTCGATGTCTTGTCCAGTAGTAATACCTAATTCATTTCTTAATTCGATAGCATAATTTCCTGCACTTAAATTTAATAAAGTCAGTTGTTCTTCTAAACGTTCTAACACTCCTGATACAATTGTATCTTCTGCGTGGGTGATGGTATAGCGAAAAGGAGGTCTACCAAAGGTCGCCTCTATTAATAACTTTCCATTCATTTCATTTGGGCAGATGGTATCTATTGTTATAGTAAAATCAATACGACAATCTTCTGGCGAAGCTAATGTTACTTGAGTTTGCACGATACTATCACAGCCGTATTGGTTGGTAAAAATATTTGTAAAAACACCTAGTGCTGAACCATCACAAGTTTCTTGTGTCAACATGGTCCTATCGTTTTGTAGCAAACGCCAATTCGTAATCACTAAACTATCACAGCCATCTATTGTCTGTAAATTAAGCGTGTCCAATCCTACCTGGTCTATATCACAGGTACTTCTTTCTATTGTGTTAATCACTTTCTCTTCTCGAATAGTTTCTATAATTAAAAGGCTATCACAACCATACTGATTCATTAATTTTTCCTCTCTGACACCAATATCATTTTCTGCACAACTTCGTTGTATTAAATAAGCAGTATCACTTGGCAATAAGGAAATACGAGTAATAATTAAGCTATCAAAGTCTAGTCTATTTTTTAATATGGTAGTATCAATTCCAACTAAATATTGATCGCATGTACTTACCTCTAACTGGGTAATATCAATGGCAGGTGCTTCATAAATGGTTTCAACAATCACTAAACTATCACAGCCATATTGGTTCGTCAATTGAATACTATCAATTCCTGATACCGACAAGTTATTCGTAATTTTATTTATAAAAATAGTGTCAGATGGAAGTAATGACACTACCGTAATAATAGTACTATCAACTCCTATTCGATTACTAATATATAGAGTATCTGAACCTGCTTCTTGTGGGTCACAAGTAGTACTTGTAATAGTTCTTGTAGCATTATCTGGAACTTCATATGTCCTAGTCGTTATGACTAAACTATCACAGCCATTTTGATTTTTTAATAACAAACTGTCCTTTCCTATCGCCGTGCTATCAAATGTTATTTCATTTAAATAAATAGTATCGGCAGGTAAAAGCATCGTTGTAATAATTACTAAACTATCTTCGTTTTTATAGGTTTTTAAAAATAATGTATCTACTCCTATCTCCATTGGATCACAGGATGTTGCTGTTACAAATTGAGTCACTTTTTTTTCTTCTTGAAAAATATTTTCAATAATAACTATACTATCACAACCAAAATTATTTTTCAGATGAAGGCTATCAAATCCTACCTCTTGAAACTCGCTTGTAAATTGAGTAAGTAGTGTAGTATCGGATGGAGATAAAGTAGTCGTAGTAATAATCAAGCTATCAAAATTATTGACATTATTTAAAACTAAAGTGTCTATTCCTACTTGAGTTTCATCACAACTTGTCACTACTAGATAAGTAATATCAATCGGTTCTGCCGCATATGAAATTTCTTGAATCACTACACTATCACAACCATCTTGATTCGTAAAATACATACTATCTATGCCCACCTCATTTTGATTTGTTGTAAATTGATTCTGGTAGGTAGTATCAGTAGGAAGAAGAATAGTTCTTGTCAGAATAACACTATCACAACCATATTGATTCGTTAATAATTCTGTTGTTACTCCCGTCTGAATTAGATCACAACTTTGCTCTTGCAAATAGGTCGTATCTGGTGGCAGGTAATGATGTGTTCTTATAATTAAGCTATCGCATCCTCGTATATTTTGTAAAAATAGTGTGTCTATTTTTGCTTGATTGAGATCACAGGTATATACGTTTTCGGGCACTATATTTTTGTTTTCTGACAACACCGTTTCTAATAGAAGAATACTATCGCAACCATTTTGATTTGTCAAGAAAATGGTATCCATTCCTAGTGCGTTCACATCACAATCCTGAAGTTGAAAGTAACTGGTATCGCTAGATAAAAGGGTCGTAGTGGTAACCACTAAACTATCATAATTTTGTACCGTTTTTAAAAATAAAGTATCTATTCCTATATCTACTGGATTACAACTAGTCTCTTGAATATGGACCAATTCTATCGGCGTTTCTGCAAATAAAAATTCTGTAATAACTAGACTATCACAACCAAATTGATTCGTTAAGATAAAGCTATCTCTCCCTACTCTATTTATATCCGTGACATACTGATTGACATAGTTCGTATCTGTTGGATGTAAAACATATTCCGTAACAATGATGCTATCACAACCTAAGATATTTTGCAATATTAGCGTATCATTTCCTATAGACGAGGCACCACAAGTCGTGCGCTTTTCTATTACCAAATCTGTATTAGAATCCAATACAGTCTCCACAATCAACACACTATCACAGCCCAACACATTGCTATAGCGCAAGGTATCAAATCCAACTTTCGATACATCGCAATCTACTTGTTGACTGCGTATCGTATCTGATGCCAACAAACTATATTCTGTAACAATCACACTATCACAGCCTAGACTATTTTGTAATACTAAAGTATCATTTCCTAAAGCAAATTCATCACAAGTTGTGCGCATTTCTATTACTAAATCTGTATTAGAATCTAATATCGTCTCTACAATTATTACACTATCACAACCTAACACATTGCTATAGCGCAAGGTATCAAATCCAACTTTCGTCACATCGCAATCTACCTGTTGACTGCGTGTCGTATCTGATACTAACAAACTATATTCCGTAACAATTACACTATCGCATCCTAAAATATTTTGTAATACTAAGGTATCATTTTCTAAAGCCGATACATCGCAAGTCGTGCGCATTTCTACTATCAAATCTGTATTAGAATCTAATATCGTCTCTACAATTATTACACTATCACAACCTAACACATTGCTATAGTGCAAGGTATCAAATCCAACTTTCGACACATCGCAATCTACCTGTTGACTGCGTGTCGTATCTGATGCCAACAAACTATATTCCGTAACAATAATGCTATCGCAACCTAGAACATTTTGTAATACTAAAGTGTCATTTTCTAAAGCAGATTCATCACAAGTCGTACTCATTTCTATTACTAAATCTGTATTAGAATCTAATATCGTTTCTACAATTATTATACTATCACAACCTAACACATTACTATAGCGCAAGGTATCAAATCCAACTTTCGATACATCACAATCTACCTGTTGACTACGTATCGTATCACTCCTTAATAAAGCGGTAGTGGTAATGACTAAACTATCGCATCCTAAGGCATTAGTGAACAACTCGTTAGAAGTTCCAGATTCCACAATACTACAGGTAGTACTGTTTATATAAGTCGTATCTTTTTTAACCAATTCATAAGCAGTAATCAATACATCTTGGCAACCATCCGTTCCTTGCATAGTTGTAATATCCTGCCGTACTTGTGCGGGATCACAAGTCCATTTATCCATACGAATCGTATCTTGTGGAATTGAATTGATAGTAATCTCGTCCATGGCAGTACAAGCATTCTCATCTGTTACGATAAGGGTATATTGCCCCGCTTGGCTAATAGTTATTTGAGGAGTTGATTCATTATTAGACCAATTATATTGCGCATAAGTAGCGGGTGTAGATAGCAGTAAGGATTCATTTTCACAGAGCATTTCTTGCTGCGATTCAATCACCACTGTTAATTCAGTACCTTCTAGAATAGAGACACTTTCTGTAAAACTACATCCTTGCACATCTTCAATATTCACTTGGTAAGGGGCAGGTGCTAAATTCAAAAAGGTATTACTATTTTGAAAAGGCATTCCATTAATATTATAGGTATAGGGTGCAACTCCACTCGTAGGATTAACGGTAATAATTCCATCGTTTAAATCTTTACAAGTTTCATTTTCTGGATCAAAAGTAGCAGCTACATCTTCAAATACATGGCTTCCTAAATGAGAAAAATCATCTACTGGGTAAGCGATCCATTCTGTGTACAAGGTGGGAAAATCACATCCATCTGGATCGATTGTTACTCCTTTATTAATACAGCTTTTCCTAACTAAAGTCCTATCTTTAGTACCAATTGTTCCATCTGTCCATTCATTATCTACTACACATCCGATATTACCAAAAATATCGAGTGGTAGATCATTTTTTTCTAAGACTAAAATATCGTTTCCATTGGGACCTGCTGCAAAAATTGCATCTCTTGGAATATCCATCACCATATTACTACATAGAACGAATGTGCCTTTGGCAGGAATCGTTCCTTCTAAATTTCTTAAAGTTCGATCATCACTAGCACCATTAAAATAGATCTTAATTTTATAGATGCCATCCAAGGTAATATCCTGATCTGTAGGATTAAATAACTCAATACATTTGTTATTGGAAGAACCTTCTGCATATTCGGAGAAGAAAAGGTCATTTTGCGCAGATAATGCTGTTACTAGCATAGCGCATAGGCAGGAAAGGGGTACCTTCCATAAGAGGGAACGACTAAGCATTGCGTTTAGATTTGAACAGATTGATTACTATTTAATTTAATCAATCCTAGTTAGCGTTTGTTTTTTTAAAAATTGATATAGTGGTGAGATTAAAACCGATAAGCGTACTGTGGATAACCAAATTTACGGACTCTTCTTAAGATAACCAATTGTTTGTATAAGTAAATGTTTATCTTTCACTTGAATTAAAGCTATTCGATACTACTATTTTTTACCAAAATAGTACGCTTAACGACTAAGCTTTAAAGCCTTACTATCTGATTTTATATATCTTTACAATACAATAACATAGCAAGCGTTTTTTTAGTAAACAAGTTTTATTCGATGAAAAATAAATTGCTCTATATTTTTATATTAATACTTAGCTGCACTGCTGCCTGCACCTATATTCAGCCGATCAAGGATGGCCTTACTGCTTTTGAAAGAAAGCAATACATCAAGGCGATACCGATGCTAAAAAATGAATATAAGAAAGCCAAAACGAAGTTGGATAAAGGACAGTTGGCTTTCCTAACAGGGGAGTCTTACAAATTGACCAATCAATCTGATAAATCCATTGAATGGTATCGTACTGCCTATGATGATGGGTATGGCGTAGATGCTTTAGAAGAGTATGCGCACGCCCTAAAAAGAACGCAGCAATATCAAGAGGCCATACTTGCCTTTAAAGAATTAGGTTTAGAAATTGGTAGTCCTTACGAATATCGAAAAGATATACAAGGGTGTGAAATTGCTTTGGCATGGCTAGAAGAAGGGGCTTATGAAGAATATACTATTGAACAACCAAAATTCAATAGTCGTGCTTTGGATTATTCGCCAAGTATCTATCTAGGGAATGCACTACTATTTGTGTCCGATAGAGAAGAAAGTACTGGAGAGGAAGTGTATAATTGGACAGGACGAGATTTTATGGATCTATTTTTAGTAGATTTAAATACTGGAGAAATTAGTCCTTTTGATGCGACCATCAATTCCCCAGATAATGAAGGGCCTGCCACTTTTAGTAGAGATTTTAAAGAAATAATTTTTACTCGATGTTTTGGAGACGAAAACAATGCAGCTTACTGTAAACTAATGAGTAGTACCAGAGAAGGAGATAATTGGTCACCACCAATGGTTTTACCTTTTACAGAATCTGAAATTAATTATATGCACCCTAGTTTATCTGAAGATGGCAATACGCTTTACTTCGCTGCTGAACATCCAGACGGTTGGGGAAAGTATGACATATATGCGGTCGATAGAATAAAAGGAGAATGGGATGAACCTCGCCTACTTGGGCGGAGTGTCAATACAATTGGCAATGAACGTTTTCCATACATCGATAAAGACACCCTCTACTTTTCGTCTGACTTTCACAATGGAATGGGTGGTTTAGATGTGTTTAGAACTTATAAATATAAAAATGATGACTGGGCACCTGTTTTCAATTTGAAAGCACCTATCAATTCAGGTGCAGATGATTTTGGATATGTAGTAGATTATAGAGCACCTATTGTAAATCCTAAAGTAATTCACAAAGGATATTTCACTTCTACGAGAGACAACGGTAAAGGAAACGATGACATTTATTCTTTTACTAGAATGGTCCCACCGCCACCTCCGCCACCACCTCCAAAAGATACTACTAAAAAGGAAGAGGAAATAGTAGAACATACCTTACTATTGAAAGGCTATGTCTTAGAAAAAATTTATCAAAATCCTGACAATCCTAACAGTAAAGTATTAGGAAGAAAACCATTAGCTGGTGCTGCTGTCAAGATTCGCTTGGATGATGTGGAAGAAGACATAAGAGTTGGAGAAGATGGCTTGTTTGAAATTATTTTGGAAGAAGATGCAGTTTACAAATTTGTTGCTTCCCAAGAAGGCTATCTCAATAATGATGCAAAATTTTCTACTAAAAATATCGCAAAAGACCCTAAAAATCCGACGCAAGAATTTTTAGTAGAAATTGAATTAGACAAAATATTTAAGAACAGAGAAATTGTTCTAAACAATATTTATTACGATTACAATGAGTCGTATATTAGAAATGATGCCAAACCGACCCTCAATGAATTAGCGGATATTTTATTACAGAATCCTACTATAAAAATTGAATTAGCCTCTCATACCGATTGCAGAGGTAAGGAACAATACAACCAAGAATTATCTCAACGACGAGCACAATCTGCTGTGAGTTATTTGGTATCGACTGGCGTAGCCGCAGAACGAATGACCGCTCGTGGGTATGGAAAAAATGCCTTACTCATTGAGTGTGATTGTAATAATGGATGTACAGAAGAAGATCATCAAGCGAATAGACGAACTACGTTTAAAATTTTAGAATAAAAAAAATGTTCTTTTTGCATTCTGCATATGCTTATGCGAAAAGGCATAAAGAGTTTATATAAGTATTCACGATTGGCTGTCGCCAATGAAAAGAATTGAACGCAGAGACGGGGAGATGCAGAGACCTAGCTGCATTTTAACTACACTTGACTCTGCATCTCTGCACCTCCGAGTTCAAAAACTATCATTGGCGATAGCCAATACCAAGTAACTACAAGAGAAGAATATATCATACAAAATAAAACGATGGAACACCTAAAATACCCAATAGGCCGATTCAAAAAACCTGAAATTATATCACCGAAAATGGTGAATGATTGGATAAGAGAAATCGAAACTGTACCTACTCAAATGAATGACTTAGTAGCTACACTTTCCGAAGATCAGTTGGCACTTACCTATCGTCCAGATGGCTGGTCTATTAGGCAAGTAGTACATCATGTATACGACAGCCACACCAATGCCTATGTTCGTTTTAAATGGGCATTAACGGAAGACAATCCGACTATTAAAGCGTATGACGAAGGAAGGTGGGCGCAATTAGCAGACACGGATTTGACGCCTGTTACGGTATCTTTACACCTATTAGCAGGCTTACATTATAGATGGTCTGTGCTAATGAATTCGCTCTCTACGGAAGAATTAGATCGCACCTTTTTTCATCCGGGCAATCAAGCAACCTATGATTTAAAAACGATGGTCGGTATGTATAACTGGCACGGAAAGCATCATTTAGAGCATATTAAAATTGCTTTGAAAGGGCAGTAATGAATAATAAAAAAAGAAAGAGAAAAGTCATAGCCGTCAACACGAGATTCTTGCTGGATGGACGCTTAGAAGGAATTGGTTGGTTTACCTATGAAACTTTAAAACGTCTAGTAGCTTGGCATCCTGACATTGACTTTATCTTTTTTTTTGATCGCCCCTTTCATCCAAAATTTGTATTTGCAGAAAATGTAACTCCTGTTGTCCTTTTCCCTCCTGCCCGACATCCTATTTTATTTTATTGTTGGTTTGAGTTTGCAGTTAGCAGGGCGTTAAAAAAATACCAAGCAGATATTTTTATTAGTACCGATGGGTTTTTATCTTTAAAAACTACCATCCCTACCTTACTAGTAATCCACGATCTAGCACATGTTCACTTTCCAGAACAAGTAAAGTATGTAGAACAACGATACTACGATTATTTTATGCCAAAGTTTGCAAAAAAAGCAGCTCGTATTGCTACCGTTTCTGAATACTCTAAACAGGATATACATCAACAATATCAAGTACCATTAGATAACATAGATGTTGTTTATAACGGTGCCAGAGAAACATTCCAAGTTATTCCTTTTGACACACAGCAAAAAATCAAAGCTCAATATGCCAATGGACAAGACTACTTTTTTTATATAGGGGCCGTTCATCCACGCAAAAATGTACATCGACTCATTCAAGCATTTGATCTATTCAAGCAACAAACAAACGCTCCTCTAAAATTATTAATTGCTGGTCGTTTTGCATGGCAAACAGGTCAAGTAAAAAACGCCTTCGATCAATCCGATCACCAACAAGACATTCTTTTTCTTGGATATGTAAAAGACGAAGAAGTTCCTTTATTGATGGGTAGTGCTTTTGCTTTAACTTATATCTCTCTATTCGAAGGCTTTGGTATTCCTTTATTGGAGGCAATGAATTGTAACATACCTGTTATTACTTCCAACGTATCTTCTATGCCTGAAATCATAGGAAAGGCAGGTCTTACCGTCTCCCCTACTTCTATTACAGAAATTGTCTTAAGCATGACCAAGCTATATAAAAATAAAGATTTAAGAAAAGAATTGTCCTCACACGTCGAACAACAACGTAAAAAATTTAGTTGGGATTTAACGACTCAACGTGTAGAGAAGAGTTTAACTTTTTTAGGCCTTTAAGGAATGGTGAAATAATAAACTTACATTCTTCTGCTTGTTCTTTTTCCTTTTGGCATCCCGTCCGCAAGCGGTTCACAAAAGATAAAGATTCCCCGAATCTTTACCTTTTGCTCATGTTGAAAAGCCTCGTGATAGCTAGGCTATCCCTACGTTTTTCGCCTTGTAGAAAGAAAAAATAACAGCGCACAAAAACGCAATTTATTAATTCATCATTCCTAAAGTAAAAAGGTCTTATTTTTGTAAGAAAAATTATGTTTAAAACAAATGATTATTTTGATGGCAAAGTAAAATCTGTTGCCTACGAAAACGCAAGTGGAAAATACACCATTGGCGTAATGGAAGACGGTGCCTACGAATTTGGTACTTCCTCAAATGAAGAAATGACGGTTGTCAATGGTACATTAGAAGCTCTACTTCCTGGGGCATCCGAGTGGGCTACTTATCCTGCGGGAGCGACTTTTCATGTTGCAGCTAATGTGAAATTCAAAGTAAAAGCAAAAGGGGTCACTTCTTATTTATGTAGATATTATTAATCGAGATCTGAGAGTCGTGTCTCTTCGTTCAATTTCTCTACCTACTTCCAAACTCACTTATTCAACTACGCTATGCTCACATTCAATCAAGCTTCTTTCGAAGAAACCAGTACAAAAGAATGGATCGTTACCAATGGTATCGGTGGCTATGCTTCTAGTTCCATTATTGGGGCCAATACTAGACGGTATCATGGTTTATTAGTCGCCTCTCTCAATCCTCCTACCCAGCGACAAGTTTTAGTGTCGAAAATAGAAGAATCTATTTCCTTTCAGCGAGATACAAATATTGAATTTTCTACTAATCAATATCCTGGGGTCGTTCATCCTCAAGGCTATCAATATTTAAAAAAATTTGAGCGTGCCCCATTGCCTACTACTACCTTTCAAATTGGCAGACAATTAGTTAGTAAAACGGTTTTCATGGTGGCCAATTCTAATACTACTGTTGTAGAATACGAAAATACTGGAGACGCCACCTATCAATTAAATTTAGTACCCTTCTTTGTTAATAAAGATTATCATAGTTTGTTTTTTGAAGACAGCCGATATGATTATTATTATGAGCAGCAAAACAATGTTTTAAAGATTCATTCTCACTTTGGTTCTCAGGCTTTATTTGTAAAATATTATAAAGGAGATTTCCAAGAAAATCGAGCTTGGTTTAAAAATTTCCAATACGCTAGAGAAGCTTATCGAGGATTAGAATATCAAGAAGATGCTTATGCGATTGGAAATATACAAACGGTATTAAAGCCCGGCGAAAAAACATATATAGTCTTTTCTTTAGAAGAAGAGATGTTGAATAATAATCCAAAGCGATTAAAAGAAGAAGCCATAGCGCACGTAGAAAACTTATCTCCTAAGACTAAAAATACATTTTTCAATGACTTATCTATCGCAGGAAATCAAGTGGTTGTCAAAAGAGCATCCACTGATAGCTATACAATTTTAGCAGGTTATCATTGGTTTACAGATTGGGGCAGAGATACGATGATTGCGATGCGAGGCTTGTGCATAGCCACTGGTAAAAAAGTAGAAAGCGAATCTATATTAACGACCTTTTTTAACTATCTGGATAAAGGAATGTTGCCCAATAGATTTCCTGATAATAAAGGCGATGATGTAGAATATAATACGGTGGATGCTACGCTGTGGCTATTCGTTGCCCTATACGAATACTATCAAAAATTTGAAGACTTAGCTTTTATAAAAAAACATTTCGATCAATTAACAGATATTATTGAGTGGCATTTAAAAGGAACAAGGTATAACATTCAGCTTACTAGCGAAGGTTTTTTATATGCTGGAGAAGAAGGCGTTCAACTCACTTGGATGGATGCAAAAGTGAACGATTTTGTCGTAACGCCTCGTATTGGTTGCCCTGTAGAAATCCAAGCTTTATGGTATAATGCATTGATGGTCTATCAGTCTTTTGGACAATCTCTAAAGGTAGATAATACGATTCTTCAAACAGCAACACAAGTTGCTACTAAATTAAAGAAACATTTCCCTGCTCATTTTTATAATGAAGAGGGCTACTTGAATGATGTAGTCATTCCTGGCAAGTTAGTCGATACAGATTTAAGACCCAACCAAATATATGCTATTAGTTTGCCTTATTCTATGCTCACTAAAGGGCAAGAAAAAACCATTATAGGCTCTGTCGAAAAACATTTATTCTCTCCTTATGGTTTAAGAACCTTACCTGTTGATCATCCCAAATTTAAACCAGTTTATGAGGGCGATCAATGGTCTAGAGATACGGCTTATCATCAAGGAACGATTTGGCCATTTCTATTAGGGGACTATTATATGGGCTATTTGAAAGTTCATAAAGGATCAGCTAAAGCAAAAAAAACAGTCCGTCAACATATAAAAATATTAGAAAATCATTTTTACCAAGAGGATTGTATTCATGGTATTTCTGAAATTTTTGATGGTTTGCATCCAAAAGAAGGTAGGGGGACTATTCAGCAAGCTTGGTCAATTAGTGGCTTATTGAAGGTTATGATTGATGGGGAATTGTTGTAAAAAGTGTCGAACATATTCGAAGCTATGCCCACATCTTTTTTAGCTATAAAATAGGGGCTTTAGCCTCGGCCCTGTCTGTAGAAATAAGGCTGTTAGATGTTCATAAGGAGCGTAGCTTCGTCCCTGTGGGATTTTACAGGGACGAAGCTACGCTCCTTTAATGCCTTGTCAACTATGTTTTTCTACAGACAAGGACGAAGCTATGCTCCTTTTTCGCCCAGTTATAAACTTGTGGAGTATCAATAAACCTTCGAATTTCCGACACTTTTAAGGAACATCCATTTCTATAATTAACAATCCATTAATTCTTCTTACAAGTAGGAAAAATAAAAATCGGTATCAATATATATTGATACCGATTTTTATTTTTTATCAATTTAGTTGCGTCATACAACATTTTATTATTACATTTGTTGCATGGAGCAACTAAATAATATTTCAGCAATTGAATCTTTCCGAGTTGATTTAAGACTTTTTGAACGAGCGATAGAGCGTATTAATAAATCTGCTTGTTCCATAGGTATTAACGTTCCTCAATGCCATACCATCATGGAAATAGGTTTAGCAGATACGCTATCTGTCAACAGCCTTTCAGAAAAAATGGATTTAGATAAAAG
>CAKZUM010000258.1 GCA_937921525.1 uncultured Saprospiraceae bacterium | reverse complement strand
GCGATTCCTTTTAGTATTAATAACTTACAAGAAAGAGGTAAGTTTTTTATCTCCGCTAGTCAAGAGATTTATGAAGGTCAAGTAGTTGGTGAAAATAGCCGTCCTGGTGATTTGGTTATCAACTTAACAAAGACGAAGAAGCTAAGTAATATGCGTTCTTCTGGTAATGATGCAAAGGTGAAATTAGTACCACCAATCATCTTTAGTTTGGAAGAAGCTTTAGAATATATTCAAGGCGATGAGTATGTAGAGGTAACACCTACATCTATTCGTTTAAGAAAGATTTACTTGAAAGAGCATGATCGAAAGAGAGCTAAGAATAGTTCTTTAGTGACGGCGTAATTAGTAAAATTTTTCGAGATGTATCAGAAAGGCTAAAAAGTAGTTGACACTTTTTTGAAAAAAAGCGCACAACGGGTTATTTAATCGTATGACGATTAACCAATAAAAACAAAGTTCTTTGAAATTATCGCAACAAAAAAAATAGGCAGTAGGCTCTGGACAAACAATATCTAGAAGCAACTCTAACCAGTCTTTTTCAAGTTTTTTATTTTTCAGTAATTCAATGGGCGCAAAGCCTTTACGTTTACCTCTTTTAAATTGCCAATGATTATGATAAAACATAACTAGATTGAGCATGGACTGAGATATTTGACCTTTCATTTCATTAATAAAAGGTCTTATTCTAGCATTGGCTGATTCAACCATAGAACTACTTTGAACAATGGTATTTAAATGAGCAAAAACAATTGCTTTTTGAACTTCAAATGATTGTTGAAGTATTTCAGATTCTTGTTCCAAGAGTGGTTGTAAATACTCAAATCGTTTGATCAATTTTTTCCTAGTAGCAGTTGGCTTAATATTTATCAAGGAACGTTGATACTGCCAATAGGCTAACCAAAAAGGAAGCAGATAGCCAGGAATCCTAGTGGATACTTTTTCTACCTGTTCAATAGCTCTATCTAAAAAACCAAAAAGATTAGGCAGTAAGCTTTCTATATGCTTAATGACTTTATTGGCTTCAATGGGTAATAACTTCATTAGCTCTATAACAGTCTTTACTTCCTGCTCTGCCAATTGCCTATTGCGTAAAGTTCCATCCGATCGGACTACTCTTAATTGACGCCGTAAACAATGGTACAACCACTGAAAATCCTCTAAAAGACTTAATGCTGCCATGCTTTTCGCTTTAGCCTGCTCATATTTGTCTTGCTTATTAATAATATTAGCAGGGGTAACGGCTCGATCAAAAACACCTTGAGCATAATATTCTGTCTCCATAGCTTGTATAGCTTTACGCTGTAAGGTTTGTTCAATCACATAAAGTTTATGAGTGATTGCATGGAAGGTATCCGCTTGAAAAGGAACACCATCCAGTACTTTTTTCTGAGCAGCAATCATTGCTCTGCCTTCATCTCGAACTAGCAAAGTGGGCATGACATCTTGAGCTTTAAGTGCATTCCAATGAGCTTGCCAACCTTCTTTTGTTAAGCAAGGCTCTTTATCTATTCTCAATATTGCGCCACTTACTGGTTCAACTGTTATTAGTATAGGTTTATTTTGAGCATAGTATATCTCATCCGATGCGTATATAGCTTGTCCTTGCCAATCTACCATATTAGATAATTGGTTTCCTGCGGATTGTAACTGTTCACTACACCAACCAAATGAAGTATTTTTTACTTCATCTGACTTGAGTAAAGTGGAACATTTACTAATGCTGCAGCCTCCTATCAAGCGGTAGCTGAATAATCGCCGAAGATTCTCTACCTTGTTTAGATATATTAGATATTCTGATGGTACTATATCTTTCTCCAGCCAAGTATCCACTAATTCGCTAAGTTGACCCGCTAGTATATAGAC
The DNA here is from genome assembly GCA_937921525.1 of uncultured Saprospiraceae bacterium. Lineage (GTDB taxonomy): Bacteria > Bacteroidota > Bacteroidia > Chitinophagales > Saprospiraceae > JAFMDF01. The sequence goes on along the minus strand of CAKZUM010000258.1, from coordinate 1,705 downwards.
GAAACTTCGGCTTATTTTATATTTACTTGCCAATTTAGTTACTGTGCCATGTCGTTTAAAATATTTAGCAATTACTGCTATCTTTACTCGACTTGTCTTGTCCAAATCTGGTCGCCTTATGAATAGTTGCGATAATTTCAAAGAACTTTGTTCTTCCGTAGTTAGGTTTAAGCACATACTTTATTTTTTTAAGTATTTTTTGATACGCTTAAATTTACGGAAGAATTTTTTTTTGTCTACTGGTTAATGATACATCTCTTTTTTTTCAATGAAAAAAGAACATACATCTATTCAGTTATTTAAGCGCATAAATAAAATTAAAAAATATTAGGCGAGTAGCACTGCTACTCGCCTTTTTTCATACATTGTAGTTACTTAATTCCGAATCTTTCTTACTTTTGGAAAATCACAATATTGAATCATGGAAAGAAAAGAGTTTCTAAAAAAGATAGCTATAGGTACAGCAGGCTTAGCAGCTGTGACAACTGCTTGCAGAAACGAGGCGACAACTACTACAGACGGGGCACCCGCTATCCATACAGGTAAGAAATACAAATGGAATATGCTCACCACTTGGCCACCCAATTACCCAATAATAGGGGAGGGTTGTGAGAAATTTGCGCAATGGGTCAATGAGATGTCTGGAGGAAGAATGACGATCAAAGTGTATGGAGGAGGGGAGTTAGTACCTGCTTTAGAAGTCTTTGATGCAGTAACAAGCGGTACGGCAGAGATGGCGCATGGTTGCTCTTACTATTGGGCAGGCAAAGCACCAGCAGCTCAATTTTTTGCAACGATTCCATTTAGAATGAATGCCCAACAAATGAACTCTTGGTTGTTGAGTGGAGGAGGATTAGAGTTATGGAGAGAATTATATGCCAAGTTCAATTTAATTCCATTCCCTGCGGGTAACACGGGGGTGCAGATGGGCGGTTGGTTTAATAAAGAAATTAATAGCATTGAGGATTTGAAAGATTTAAAAATGCGGATTCCGGGATTTGGTGGAAAGGTATTGAGTAAAGCAGGAGGGACACCTGTCTTATCAGCAGGGAGTGAGATTTATACAAATTTAGAAAGAGGGGTCATTGATGCTACAGAATGGATTGGTCCTTTCCATGATTATAAAATGGGCTTTCATGATATTGCTAAATACTATTATTCTCCGGGTTGGCATGAGTCAGGAACTGTGCTAGAATGTTTTATTAACAAATTAAAATATGAAGCACTCCCAAAAGATTTACAAGTCATTATTGAGTCTGCTGCGCTCCGCTTAAATTTATGGATGTTATCAGAAATTGAGGCACAAAACAATCTCTTTTTGGATAAGTTTATCAATGAAGAAAAAGTGGACATCCGTACATTACCAGATGATGTATTGGATACATTGAGAGGGTATACGGAAGAAATTTTGTCTGAGATTGTCAATAAAGACCCTTTTGCAAAACGAGTATATGATTCTATGAATGATTTTAAAAATAGGGCTAGCAAATGGGCCGAAGTGACAGAGAAGGTTTTTTATAATAAGATTATGTAAGCACTAGACTTAATTCTGAATGGAGAATTGTGATCACACTACTGGACATTGTTTAGAACAGAGAGCAGAGAAGAGAGAGTAGAGACGTATTTCGATTAGAAAACAACGAAATTTCGTCATTTTTTTAAACGAAATCTGTCTCTACTCTCTGCTCTCTATTCTCTGCTCTTT
>CAKZUM010000257.1 GCA_937921525.1 uncultured Saprospiraceae bacterium | reverse complement strand
TGCCTCAGGGTAGGCCCGATAAAATGATTCTCTTGGATGATATTCATCCAATAACATTTGTTCGTGGTTGCCGAGTAAACAATGGACAGTGTGCCCTGATTCTTGTAAATACCATATATGGTCGATCACTCCTTTGCTATTCGGTCCTCGATCAATATAGTCTCCTAATAGAAATAAAGTATCTTCTTTGGTCAACTCAATTTGTTGAAGCAAAGCTTTGAAGCTGTCTAAGCAGCCGTGTATATCTGAGATGGCTATTCTGCGCATAGGTTTTTTTGAGAGTAGAAATAGATTTCGTTTAAAAAATACAACTGTACAGCATTTGCCATCATAAATGAAAAATTGAACCTGTCTGAATTGCCATTGTCAGGCAGGCGCAGAGATTTTTTCATAGAAAAAATCCAAAACTCTGCATCTCCGCGTCTCAGCGTTCAATACAAAATTCCGAAGGAATAAGGTCTATTAATAATTTTCCCTTCGGGAAATAGAAATTGAACGCAGAGACGGAGAGATGCAGAGTGCTAATCATTACTAGTAGAATGTAATACTGATTAAATATTCTCTGCTTATTTGTAACAGTTCTAACTAATAGCGTGTCTGGTTAATCGACACTTAACTCGAAGAATTTGTTGAACATTTTGCAGATCAATCGTGTAGGGTTTGTAGACCGTGTCATTATCAGAGATTAGTCTTAGTTGATGTATTTGATTTTGACTTTTGACTTGTTGAATTCTTTTTGCGACCACGACATCAGAGACGACAACATATACATGGTTATCTCTTAATGGCTGTCCACGCTCCACTTCTTCACAAATAACTAGATCGCCATTTGTAATCGTTGGCATCATGCTATCACCACTAATTTCAAAAGCCTTGAGATCTCCTTCTAATCCCGGTATAGAAAATCGTTGTAGATTATTTAAGTAGTCATTGTCTTGATGAGAGACAGCATAGCCAGCAATTGCTTTATCAGGAATTAAGGAGATATTATTTCTAGTGGGTCGCTGAATTTTATCGGAGAGAGGTCTAGCAGGAAGATTATTTGGTCGAAAATGAGGAAGAAAAAGTGTCTCACTATTGCCAAACATAAAATTAGCATTAATTGCATATGTATCAAACAATTTGTTTAATTGATCTACTGTTATATTCCGCTGGCCTTTTAAAATGCTATTAACAACATGGTTGTATGTGCCTAGTTTTTTGGCAATGTCAGACTTACCTCGAATTATGTTTAGTTTTTCTAGTTCTTCAAACACTTTTTTAAAACGTTGATTTACAATGTTTTGTGAAAAGTCATTCATTTTTTATAAACTTTTTGTTTTAAAATAGTTGTATTATTTAAAACAATTGTTTTAATTTGCATTGTGGTTGAAACAAAAATGTTTTTATTTTTTGTTTCAAAAAGAATAAAGATACAAAAAAGAGCTAAAGGAATAGGGAAAAATAAACTACTCATAATAACACAGTACTTTATTTCATGCCTATTTTAAAAAAAACATCTGTTATGTTAAATCCAAAACCCAATTCTATTCAAGTAGCGGTTAAAGAAAAAAAGCCAACCAACAGTTTGTATGAAACACCAAATAAACCAGGTGTGGCAAAAGAAGTAAATGCCTCAGAAATTCCTTTTTGGGTATTGTTATTAAAGCTACTAAAATCTACTCGTATCCCTTTCATTTCAGGAAAGCATCAATTGATAAAAAAATACAAGGAGTATTTTGGCGGGCAGCCTTTCCCTTGGTTTAAGTTATCTTTATTAGCCTTGGGCTTATATATGCTTTTTCAAAAAGACATGCATTTTCAAGTCAATATGAAGGCACCCGAACAGATACTTTCAGATGATCGACAAGCAAATGAGCCTGCCGCTTTATCAATGAGTCTAACGCATTTGGGTAAGGCATTGAGTGGCGCTGCTTTTTCCAAAGCCGAGTCAGCAACGACAGAGACATCATCTTCCACAGCACTTCCATATTCTAAAGAAGTAGTAGCACAATATGTACAGCGTTTTTCTAGGATTGCCATTATGGAAATGCGGAAGTATCAAATTCCAGCTAGTATCAAAATGGGGCAAGCGATTTTAGCTAGTCAAGCAGGAGGACATATTTTGTCTACCAAGTATAACAATCACTTCGGTACGCTATGTAGTCAAGAGAGTACTTCTTGTGTGCCTTATGAATCCAACGGCACCTCCGTCAATATTAAATCTTATGAAAGTGCATGGGAGGGATGGAGAGATCACAGCGAAATGATTTCAAAAGGAAAATATACTGCCTTAGTAGCACACGGAAAAGATTATAAGAAATGGGCAAAAGGTATTGCAGAGATTGGCTACGGAAATAATCAAGAATATAGTAAACAGTTGATCCAAATAATCGAGCTGTATGGATTAACAGATTTAGATAAAAAGTAAAAGGCTAGAGTAGAGGAATTTAGCTGGTAAGTTTTTATTAATTATTTGCCAGCTTAAATTCTCTGTTTGTAGCTAAAGAAACCATTGACAAATGTTGTAATATGTGTTTAGACTATAGTGTCTTTCCTTTTCTCATTTGGTTTTCTCATAGTCCGTTTTGGGGCCACCGTGGTAGGTGGTCTTTTTTTTTGTCTTTTATGGAGAACGAATATTGTTGCATTGAGAAAAAATGTTCGTTCCGAAAAATAAAATGATTGTTTAAATAAATCTTGTTGTCAACTTTTTGTGAGACTTGATACCTGGACTTGAACTTTCGCTGAAGAAAATACTCTACGGAGTAGCTATTGTTTAACTTGATCGTCGAGGTGTCAACCTCGACGATTTTTTATTGACTGCTTATAATCAGGTAGCTCTCTTTTTTGCTTCTGGTTTTTTACACTGTATAGATCGTCAGTTAAAAAAGAGGTAACTATTACAAAAGTCTAAACCTTATCGTCGGATGGCTACCGCCGTCCGATGATAAGATTTTCGTCGCCATCGGACGGCATTAGCTACGCTGACGGCAGCTTTATGAGATGACCGCTTTTATTTCTGACGGTCTATAAAATCAAAAATCAGAATTCTTACATCATAAATCATATATCCATCTAGCTTGAACCATAATGGATATATGATTTGTTTGATATAATCTCAA
>CAKZUM010000256.1 GCA_937921525.1 uncultured Saprospiraceae bacterium | reverse complement strand
AAAAGATAAAGATTCCCCGAATCTTTCCCTTTTGTTCATGTTGAAAAGCCTCGTCGATGCTAGGCATCGCCTACGTTTTTCGCCTTGCATAAAGAAAAAATAACGGCGCATAAAAACGACATTTATTAATGAACCATTCCTTACCTGTAATTAGTCAGACTTCTTTGATGCAACAATCAAGAATATAGCAGATTATTTAGATTAACCGAGAATCGCTCCCCTTTAGGGGTTGGGGGTAATCTCAAGTGGGCATTTCCTACTCTTTTATAAACCCCCAACCCCCAAGGGGGAGCAAAATAGGAAAAGTTCAGAAAGTAGGAATAATCTAAATCTTACATAAAGTCTAAATATTTTTTCTGAACTATGCTATATTGTATTGTAACTAGTCAGTTATAACTTGACTTACTATTAAGGAATAGAAATCAAAATATACATTAACTAAACCTCAGAAAAATCATCCCCAGTAGTCAATTCTTTCACTGGATTTCTCCAAGTAACATCATCTGACTCTATCAATTTAGCAACAACTGCTGGACCCCAAGTACCAGCAGGATAGCCATATACTTTAATCTTAGGATTATTTTCCCAAGCCTTTAATATAGGATCAACAAAACGCCAAGCCTCCTCGACAGAATCCCCTCTTGCATAGAGCGTTGCATCTCCCTTGATCACATCTAATAATAAACGTTCATAAGCAGCAGGTACATGAGCATTTGTTAGATCAGAATATTGGAAATCCATTCCGACATCTTTCACTTCAAATCCAGCACCGGGTACTTTCATTCCAAACTTCAATAATAAGCCCTCATTTGGCTGGATTCGCATAATGAGTTGGTTATTATCATTATACACCATTTCCTCTTTTCTGAATAAAGCGTGGGGTGGATCTTTGAATGTAATCACTACCTCCGTTACTTTTGTAGGTAATGCTTTACCAGAACGCACATAAAAAGGAACGCCTGCCCAACGCCAATTATCAATAAAAAACTTAAGGGCTATAAAGGTGGCTGTTTTAGAATCATCTGGTACTCCCTCTTCGTCTCTATAGCCTTTTATTGTTTCTTTTCCTATTGTAGAAGAAGTATACTGTCCTCTTATCACTTGTTTAGAAACATCTGATTCTTTAATCGGACGGATAGATTGTAGTAGCTTTAATTTTTCATTCCGAATCGCTTTGGCATCCGCTGCAATAGGAGGTTCCATCGCTACATGTGCAACGATTTGCATTAGGTGATTCTGAAACATATCTCGTAAAGCACCTGACTTATCATAGTAGCCACCTCTACTTCCAACCGTTAAATTTTCTGCATTGGTAATTTGTACATGGTCTATATAATTTCTATTCCATAGCGGTTCAAAAATACCATTGGCAAAACGGGTGACTAATAAATTTTGTACCGTTTCTTTTCCTAAGTAATGATCGATTCTATAAATCTGATCTTCGTCAAAATATTGCTTAATGTCTTTATTCAGTTCAATGGCTGTTTCCAAATCATAACCGAAAGGTTTTTCAATAACCAATCTTCTCCAACCATCTTTTTCTTCATTTAAACCATGCGCTGCCAAACAAGCAGGAATCGTTTTATATAAAAAAGGAGGGGTCGATAAATAGAAGATATAGTTTCCTCCAATATTAAATTGCTTATCCAACTTAGCTAACTGCTTCTTTACCTTAGCATAGTCTTTTTTCTCTGCTGTCTGAATTGGGACATAAGACAATCTATCTGCAAAATCCTTATGTTCTTTGCTGATAGCGGAATCTATAAATTCACTTTCCGAAAATACTTTTTTTCGAAATGCTGCGTCTGTGTAACTGGATCGACTTACCCCTAATACAGCAAAGTTTTCTGGAAGATATTTCCCTTGATACAGTTCAAATATAGCAGGAATAAGTTTCCGAACTGCCAAGTCTCCTGATGCGCCAAAAATTACAAAAATTACTCCGTCCATATATTTTAGGTAGTTGTTTTTTTTAATAAAGGAATACGTTATCAATTTGATAAACCGATCCCAAACTCGCAAGTTATTACAGAAGTAATATATTTGCAGAAAATTTAGAAAACATATTCTCAAAAGTAACGATTAACTAACGAGAGCGCAAAATTATTTTACAATAACTCATTATAAAATTAATTAATACTAACTCAATCAAATAATGGCTAAACAATTATACGACTTCGGAATGGTAGGCCTAGGCGTAATGGGCAGAAATTTTTTATTAAATGTAGCAGACAACGGCTTTTCTGTTATTGGCTTAGATACCAACAAGGAACAAGCACAAGCATTGGAAGAAGAGGCAGCAGGAAAAGTAGCGAAAGCAACTACGGATATGAAAGAGTTTGTTGCGTCCTTAAAGACTCCTCGAAAAATCATGTTATTAGTACCTGCGGGTAGAGTTGTCGATATTGTAATTGATGGCCTTTTGAAACATGTCAAAGAAGGAGATTTAATTATTGATGGTGGTAATTCCTTTTTTGAAGATACCGATCGTCGATTGGCTTTGCTTAAAGAAAAGAAAGTGCAGTTTTTAGGCGTAGGTGTTTCAGGAGGTGCGAAGGGCGCAAGACTTGGTCCAAGTATTATGCCCGGTGGTAGCAAAAAAGCTTACAACCAAGTAAAGAAAATTTTAGAAGCTGTTTCGGCAAAAGTGAATGGCGAACCTTGTGTGGCGTATATGGGCAAAGGTTCTGCTGGTAACTATGTAAAAATGGTGCATAATGGGATTGAGTATGCTATGATGCAATTGCTCGCAGAAAGTTATGATATTCTAAAAAATATTGGTGGCTTAAATAATGAAGAGTT
>CAKZUM010000255.1 GCA_937921525.1 uncultured Saprospiraceae bacterium | reverse complement strand
GTACGCCTAAATTGTTATTTGCCTATTTAGCAAAAGAATATGCAGACAAGATTGATTGGAAAAAGGTGCATCTATATTGGGGCGATGAACGCTGTGTGCCACCTACCGATGACGAGAGTAATTATAAAATGACGAATGACCTGTTGCTGAAACATATTGATATTCCATTTGATAATATACATCGAGTATTAGGCAATAGAGATCCTGAGGAAGAGGCTGTGCGATATGGCAAAGAAATTGAATGGAATCTGCCCTTAGAAAACACGATGCCGATCTTTGATTTAATTATTTTAGGTATGGGAGGGGATGGACATACTGCTTCTATTTTTCCACATGAAATGAAGTTTATAGTGTCTGATAAAACTTGTGTGGTAGCAACGCATCCTACTTCTGGACAAAAGAGAATTTCACTTACGGGAGAGGTTATCAACCAAGCGAAACAAGTACATTTTTTAGTGACTGGTGGGTCTAAAAGTAAAGTGGTAAAGGAAATTTCTACTCAGACAGGGGATTATGAAAGTTACCCTGCTGCTCATATTGAAGGTGCTACTTGGTGGTTGGATGAGTTGGCGGCGAAATAGGAAATTTAAGTTCAAAGTTCAAATATGATTATGTCCTTGAACTTTGGCTATAAATAAAAGCTGTAAGACCAATTCCAAGTGCAATGGTAAATAAATTGAATTAATGGAGAATCGCTCCCCCTTTGGGGTTGGGGGTAATCTCAAGTGGGCATTTCCTACTCTTTTATAAACCCCCAACCCCCAAGGGGGAGCGAAAGAGGAAAAGTTCAGAATATAGAGTTAATCTTAGTATTACCTAAAGTCTAAATAATTTTTCTGAACTATATCATATTGTAATTAGTCTGATAAAGCTCGACTTACTAAGTCTGTTCAATACTTAAAAAATCTCGCACCGCAGAAAAAGAAACCACCTTATCTTTAAAATAAACAACGGCCTCTTTCACTTGCTTTTCAGATGCCTCTAAATGATTTAAAATATTCAATAAGTGCATTTTCATATGCCCCTTTTGAATACCTACCGTAACAAGCGAACGCAGCGCAGCAAAGTTTTGAGCAAGACCCGTCACCGCAATAATCTGCATTAAAGTCTTGGCATCAGGATTGCCCAATAATTCTAATGATCGTTTAGCTACTGGATGTAATTTTGTTAAACCTCCCACTGTACCCACCGCTAAAGGCACTTCTAACCAAAATTTGAATATGCCATTGTCTATACTACAATGACTGAGACTTTTGTATTGTCCATCCTTAGCTGCATAAGTATGCCCACCTGCCTCAATAGCTCTAAAATCATTACAGGTAGCTAGTATGACCGCATCAATACCGTTGAAAATTCCTTTATTATGGGTAGTGGCTCGATAAGGATCTATATGAGCAATCCGAATGGCTTTGCGAAATTTTTCAGCAAAGGTCTGGGCATCCATTCCATCGAAAGTACCCAATTCTTCTATAGGACATTCTACTTGTGCTCTTACCAAACAGTCGGGCGTATAATTAGAAAGGATCGCCATAATGATCGTCACTTCTTTTTCTTTTTCAGAAAAAATAGAATGCTTGGCTAAGAATTGAGTTAACGTTTTTCCAAAAGATTCTAATACGGAATTAATGAAGTTAGCCCCCATAGAATCACAGGTTTCAAAACTCACTTTTAGCTGATAATAATCTGCCTCTATTGCTGTGAAATCTAATAATTCAATATCTAAGATTCCACCGCCTCTGCCTTCCATGTTTTTGGTAATTGGGCTGGCCTCTAGTCGCAGTTCTGTTTTTAATTCGTCAAATACTTGATGTAGTTTTTGTACATCTCCTTGCCAAGAAAAATGAACTTGTCCTATTTTAGTAGTCCCAATAATTTCTGCTTTGAAGCCTCCTCTTTTCATCCAATACTTTGCTGCTTTCGATACCGCAGCTACCACCGAACTTTCCTCCGTTACCATTGGAATGACATAGGGTTTTCCGTTGATGACGAAATTAGGAGCTACTCCATACGGTAAATAAAAATTACTAATTGTATTTTCACTAAAGCCATCCAAGACTTTTTGTTGTTCTTCATTGCGTAGCCAATAGCTTGTTAATTCCTTGGCGACAACTTCAGGATCTTTGAAAAAATTCTGAACGATCCATTTGATTTTATGCCGTTTGGATAACTTAGAAAATCCTGATATAGTTTGCTGCTTTTCCATTTACTTTCTACTATTTTACCTATTAATGCGAATAACGGACTACATTCGCATTATAAATTAGGGGCTTTAGCCTCGACCCTGTCTGTAGAAATGCTACGGTTAAGTGTACTTAAGGAGCGTAGCTTCGACCCTGTGAGCATTTTACAGGGTCGAAGCTACGCTCCTCGTGTAACTTTGCCTACTATTTTTTCTACAGACAGAGTTGAAGCTACGCTCCTTTTTACCAAATTAAACTTATGGGAGTCAATAAATGTAATTGATTTCCATAAATTAACTTTAGCCCGTTATTCGCATTATTACCTATTACCTATTACCTATTACCTTTTTACCTTTAAATAAGCTTGGGCCAATTTCAATCCTTCAATTTGATCTTGTACGTATTGTTGTAAGTCTGCATAGTCTCCTCGAGCATGTTTTA
>CAKZUM010000254.1 GCA_937921525.1 uncultured Saprospiraceae bacterium | reverse complement strand
ATCTTTACGAGACATTTTTAAAGCCTCTGCATCCTCTAGCATTTCCTCCCATTCATCAGCAGTATAGCCATCAAAAGTAGAGCGCATAATGTCAATATCGGTGGGGTCGTTGATGTCATATTTATCCATAAGGTGAGTTATTGATTTGTTGTTAGTAAGAAGTCGACGAATAGGAATAATTTAGTATAACTTTACAGCATCTAATTGGTTACATAACCAAGGTACAATATTCTATTTAAATGATATTTATTTTTCTAATACTTCTTACTGGGGCTATTGTATGCTACAATCACTATCAGCAATCTAGCATATCGGAAGCAATAGCTGTCGATATACCAAGAGCTCAAAGAAATTGCTTAATAGCGACAGATAAGATTAGTATGCCAAAGGGTGGGGTAGTTGAATTATTGACAACTAAAGAAGCATTAGAAATACGTACTGTAAGATGGATACCTCAAGAGAATTGTAGAGGTACTATCGTACTATGTCAAGGCTACACTGAATTTTTAGAAAAATATGATGAGGTCGTTCAAGAATTGCTAGATAGAAATTTTGCGGTGCTCACATTTGATTGGCGTGGACAGGGCCTATCCTCTAGGTTGATTACAGATCCACAAAAGGGACATATTACTTCTTTTGCGGATTTTATGATAGATGCAGAATTAATTTATCAAAAAATAGTCCTACCTAAAATGCCAGCCCCTTATCATATTATGGGACATTCTATGGGCGGGCACCTTGCTTTTAGGGTATTACAAGAATTTCCAAAGCACTATACGAAAGCCATTTTATGTGCACCCTTCTTTGGTTGGTCGCCTAATTTTGGAGCAGGCAAATTAAATTCATTAGTAGTTATCATTTTAACAAACTTGATGAAAGCCTTTGGTTACAGCCAATCCTATGCTTATGGGGCAACCCCACCTTCTTTAGATAAAACATTACCAGGTCAAACTTCTGATAGAGTTCGTTTTCAAAGAAGAGTCACCTTTTATGAAGTGGAACCACATTTATTAATGGGAGGGCCTACTTGGAATTGGATATTAGAAAGTACAAAGAGTTTGCAGTTAATACTACAACCGAAACGGATAGCTAATATTCAAACACCTATACTATTAGCTAGTGGGGCAAAAGACGAGATAGTAGATCCTCAGTCGCATCATAAGATCAATGCAATATCAGATAAGATTACTTTAGTGGATTTTCCAACTTCTATGCACGAAATATTGATGGAACAGGATGATATTAGGGCTGCTTTTTGGCAGGAATTTGATCAATTTATGGGATAAGGGTTAAGTTTCTATTTTAGTAATCTTTTTAGATCAGATATTAGAGATTCCAATTCTGTTTCACTTTGATTTTTTGAGTGATTCAATAGCTTGATAGCAAATTTTCTTAGCGCATTGTTAAACCATTTTTCAGAGGTAGTTTTTTTCTTGGCAAGAATGATAGCCATCCATTCTTCCGCTAGAAAATCTTGCCAGTCGGCTAGGAGTTTCAGCTTTTGTTTTTCCTTAGCTTTATCCTCATTTATAATTAAACAATTATCATCAATATGACGGTGTTTTTTATTCCAATCTGATAGTGTTTTGAATCCTATTATTGGTCTCGGACTTCTGTCAGGGAAGGGTAACTTATCTGTAATGCTATGTACATACTTACCCGTAGAAACGGATACTGATTTAGTACTTCTTTTAAGAAAAATCACCCATTCATAAGGATTTATTTGTTGTATGCTTGAACCTGGGATAGTATTATTTTTAGTTGACTTAATTTCGATTGATTCGTAATATATTTCATTATACCCTTCAATTTCTAGTAGTAAATCTGGATTGGTATATACGGATTTTTTAGATTTTGCAATAGTATCTTTTTGTTGTTTGGACAGATTACTCGGCAAGAGAACATCCGTTATCCTAAATTCATTAAATTGTTTAACAAATATTGGCTTATTATAGGAAGAGTTTTCAAAGCTAATACTTTTAAGTTTTGTCTGTAAAATAGAATGATTCTCTAATAATATTTCCTTTAAAAACTGCTTAATAAATTCATCGGTATTAGACTCTTCTGATTGGTATTTGATAGCAGTCAGTTGATCTTGATGTTTATTTAATAATTCTTCTACCTCATAGAAGTATACAGTGAGAAAGGCAGATAATTTTAACTTTTTAGTTAACCTAGGCATATTTATGGTTGTATGATATGCCATAAAGATAGAAGAATCTAATAGAAATGATAGGCAGACTATTTTTTAAAGTAAAATTTCCAGTTAGATTCTATTTTTTTTGCGATATGATATGCTAATAATGGAGGTACTGCATTACCTACTAATTTATAAGCTTGAGAAGGGCTTATTTGAAATTTTCTTCTAGATTCAGTTGCTGGAATGACAAACTGAAAATCGTCGGGAAATGTTTGAATTCTTGCACATTCTCTAAGCGTTAAACGACGCTCTGCTTTTCCTTCGATTAATTCCTTAGTGTATTTCCCTCCGTGTTCTTTAGATAATCTTCTAAATTCTATATTTCCATGATGTTCTGCTCGAATTGTAGGAGCTAAAAAATCGAGACTTACTTCTTTTTGACCTTGGCAATGAGCGCCCATATATTTAGCCTTAGAATAAGACTGTTGAGATAAATCTTCTGATAATTCAGGTTCTACTAAATCTTCTAATACTGATTTAGATTTTGTGAAATTGACTAATAAATGTTCTTTTTTAGAATAATGCAACTCCCCATTGATTCTATGAGTAGGGGTAGGGTATGGGCTAATAGTTTCTTCTATATTAGACTTAGACAATGCTTCAAGGGCAGTAGGTGTTAAAGCTGATTTTTTTAAACCAATAAAGAAAATTCTTTCTCTTGATTGAGGAATACCAAAGTTCCCTGCATGTAATACTTTTGGAGATAATACTAGATAGCCTGAGCCGTCAATACTAGCAAAATCCTTTTGAATAATTTCTTTAACCTGACCTAAGTTTGCTAAACCTTTTACATTTTCTGCTATAAAAATTTTGGGTTTAGTAATCTGAATGACTTTTCGCATCCACATATATAATTTTCCTCTTGTTTCTTCAGAAGGAATATCATCTGCTATCAATTTTCCATTATGATCTTTATGTGAATTAAATCCTTTTCTTTTTCCAGAAACACTAAAGTCTTGACAAGGAAATCCTCCTGTAACAACTTCAATATTATTTGGAAAAACCTTAACACCTTCTTGATGTGATTTGACATAATCTACGATACTACCAACTTTGTAAGTACCATTTACGTCAGTTTTTCTTTTAGTAGAAAAGTAATTATTCCATGCAATTTGGGCGTATTCATTAATATCATTTGCAAATACTGTTTCAAAGATGGTATCATCTAATATAATTTGATTTCCGCTTTCTTCTTTTATCCAAGTTGGATGAATTGCTTCATTAATAGTTGCTTTAGGGACTAAGAAGTTTCCTTCAAATCCTATATCCATTCCACCACACCCAGAAAATAAAGATAATAATCGTTTTTTCATAGCTTCTTATTTTGACTTTTGATACTTTATAGCTTCTTCTGCGACTTTTAGTACTTCTATAGGAAAATCTTCCTTACTTAGATATTTTATAACTTCTTCACTTAAAAACTTTATTTTTAGCTCTTTATAGTCAAGATTAAAGGCTTCTGCAAGTTTTGTAACAGAAGAACTAGCTAATTTGCGTTCATTTCTTTCAATTTTGCTAAGAGTAGATTGATCCATATCTAGAGCTGCGGCAAGCTTTCTTAGAGGCATTTTTTTTGCAACTCTTTGACTTCGGATGTATTCTCCAAATGTTTCAGTATTCATTTGTACGTTTTTGTCTTGACAGTTTTGTCAAAAATATAAACTAAGTTTGAATTAAACAAAGGATACTACTTTTTCTTCTTTTTCTTTAAGCTTTCTTAACTTTAGCGAAAATTCGCAATTTAATAGCTAAATGAAAGGAACAAAATAACTTAAGCCATTATGCTTGTTCTTTCTCCTTCTAAAAACCTCAAAAAAGTAAGTCCGTAGCTAGGCTATGCACTGATTTTTTCAGTTTCTTAGAAGAAAAATAACTGCGCCTTCTGGTTCAACTTATTTAATTCCTTTCACTAATGAAAAAATTTGAATATAAAGTCGTTTCTATCAATAGAAAAGGAATGAATAGTGTACTTGATATAGATCAAATGGAGACTTTATTGACAGGAGAAGGGCTTATTGGCTGGGAAGTGATACATACTTTTGATACTCTCGTTAATAAAAAGTTAGGGCTTTGTTTTTTAATGAAGTGAGAGATTGAATAACCGAAAGAATAGAAATCCTTGAAATCAGGGTATGCCGACAGCAACCCATAATAAAATACTCAAAAATGTACGAAAAATTACTTTCTCCCTTAGATTTAGGTTTTACGACACTAAAAAATAGAGTCCTTATGGGTTCCATGCACACCATGCTAGAAGACGTAGACAATGGCTTTGAGCGAATGGCGGCTTTTTATGGAGAACGAGCTAGAGGACAAGTAGGATTGATCGTGACTGGAGGTATTGCTCCTAGTAAACAAGGCTTGGCATTGCCAATAGGGCATCCTTTGGATAATGAAGAA
>CAKZUM010000253.1 GCA_937921525.1 uncultured Saprospiraceae bacterium | reverse complement strand
AAATAATTCTTTAAAAGTTCGTTCGGATTTAGTCATCAATTCATCCAAAAAATAATTGGCGATGTGCCCAATCATTAAAGGCGCGCCATTACTAAAAGCGGTGAATTTTTTAAGCAGGTACATCATTGGTTCTGTACCTGTATCTTTGAAACATTCTGCCACTGCTGTTACATCAATCAAATAATCTGGTTGAATCACAAAGGCAACTGGTCGATAGATTCCCTCCTTATCAATTTCTACATCCAATAAATTTACCGTAGTGGGAAATCCAAATCCTTTTCGTAAGGCGCGAATGGTTTTATTAAAATTTTCGTTTCGCTCTGGTATATTGTATTGAATACGAATCTCTTCCCCTTTCTCATCTTCCGCTTGTGCAATGAGTTGATACTTTTCTTCATCTTCTCCTAAGACTAATACTCGTACAGAAGGTTTGAATGATTTAATATCAGCAGGTCTAGATTTATAAAAACCTTTCGGTGGTAAGATATTTTGAATTTCGGTCGGAACTGGATAATCAAACAGGGCAGCTATCGTGTCACTTACTGCCTGTAATCCCAAAGGGTATAATTCTTCTGCTATTTCTTTGTCGGTTAATTTTTTGCCTCTCCATAATCGCTGTGCTTCTATTCTAAAATTATGTATAAAAAAAACTCGTTGTTTTTTTACCTCATATCGCTGACAAGCATAGGCGATTCTCGAAAACAAGGTCGTAAATACCACCCGTTCTTCTTTCGTGACTTCGACAAAAGCACGCCCCATCAATCCATATAAGGCATCTATCTGTGCCCGTTTGTCCAATTCTTGATGCTGATGGATTTTTTCTACTTCTTTAAATAACAACCTACCTATTTCTTGCTTTTTCATAGGGTTTAAATATAGTACTTTTGTTAGTATTTGAGTAGTGGAGGTAGTTATAATTTGGGCAGGGAGGGCTAGAGATATGGAGATACGGAGTTTTCTTGTCTAGCAACTTCCTGTTACTAGACAAATTAAACTAGTTTATATAGACTTTTATCTAGCTATTTTAATAATCAGTTACTGTATTAACCAAGACTTACCAAGTTTTGAAAACTTGGGAAGTCTGTCAAAAACACCATTCTCGGTCAGCCTGTAAGGCTACGAAAAATAAAAAAGACTGTGTCCTAACAACCAAGCACTTACAACTGATTTCAGTCTACATTCTTAAACAACTTCTAAAGCATAAATAACAACGTTATAAAGTTTAATTATGAAATATTTCTTTCTTTTTATTTCCCTTTCTATAACCCTCTTTTCCTGCCAATCCGCAACAGAGATTAAATCTACTCCACAACAAAAAGTAGAAACCCAACAAAAAACACCAATATCTCTTCCCCACTTAGTCCGACAGCCTACTACAAAAACAGATCGTCCACCGTTAATCATTATATTACACGGCTTTGGTGCGAATGAACGAGATTTACATGAACCCTTAGCGCCTTATTTTGATCCTCGTTTTTTGGTTGTTAGTCTCCGTTCACCAATTGAATTACGACCTGATTCCTATTGTTGGTATCCCATTGAATTTGTGGAAAATGGTTTAGATATTAAACCAGTAGAAGAGGAAAAAGCAAGAAAGAAACTATCAACTGTAATAGATGAAGTTGTTGACTTTTATAATGCCGACAAAAATAAAGTTTTCTTACTGGGCTTCAGTCAAGGGGCCATTATGAGTTCTACTATCGTTATGACTGCTCCCGAAAAAATTAGAGGGGCTGTTTTATTAAGCGGACAAGTTCCTTTAGCTACAGATAAAAATATGGCTACAGCAGCAGCTATTGGGAAAGTAGATTTATTTATCAGTCACGGAAAAAAAGATAAGGTGTTGCCTATACAAGATGGACGTGATTTAAAAACAAAATTAGAAAAAGTAGGTGCTACGAATGTAATTTATAAGGAACATGAAGGGGCGCATCAATTGGATGGGGCTCATTTGCGGGAGGTTTTGGGGTGGTTGAGTGAGCGTATTTAATACAAAGAAAGTTCAAAAACCTATAGGACTTTTTTTATAAATACTATAATTTATTCCTTATTGCAAGGCACTCAATATCGCATTATTTTTTAACAACTCTACCAATTTCAAATTAGACTGTGTCTCCGTATCCATTAAATCAGCTAGTGTTACTTTTTCCAATAAATTATCCAAAGTAAATTGTACCATTTTCCATAAAGACCGCACAGAACAATCTACAGAATTAGTGCATAACTGCCCAACCCCTGAGTGGCTACCACAAAACTCCGCATCATATAACTTTCCACCCAAAACCGTCAATGCACTATTGATGGTTATTTCATTCGCTGCTTTAGCTAACACGTATCCTCCTTTTTGTCCACGCGTACTTTGCACCAATTCTCCTAATCGTAAGGCACGAGTTAACTTACCAACATATGGTTCTGATAAACCTTCTAATTCACTTAATTGTGGAATACTCAATCCCTTCTCCGCATCCGCTCGGGCAATGCGCAACAATATTCGTAAACCGTATTCGTCTTGTGAAGAAATTTTCATAATTATTTTAAATGGTAAATGGTAAATGTTAAATGGCTGTACTAGATTTACCATTCATCATTTTCCATTTTTATTACATCATATCTAAAGCAAACCGAGCATCTTCGCTCATCAAATCTTTGGACCAAGGTGGATCAAATACTACCCGTAAATCTACATCGATCACCCCCTCTACACTACTCGCTTTTTCTTGTACTTCCATAGGTAAAGATTCTGCCACAGGACAGGCTGGAGAAGTTAAAGTCATTTCTAAATACACTTGTCCATCATCCTTTACTTCTACTTTATAGATCAAGCCCAATTCCAATATGTTCACTGGAATCTCTGGGTCAAATACTGTACGGATTTGATCGTAGATTTGTTCTTTTATTTTTTCTTTATCTAGACTCATTTATTTTAACTTTTTCTTCTGCTCGTTTCTTGATATGCACATAAAAACTCAAAACAGATAACCCTAATATCCACCCAACCAAATCTTCGTTCTCTAAAGTATAATCTAAGGGGTATTTCAGATAAGGTATTTCTCCGTGCATAACAGCCAAACCCAAAAGCCCCATCAATAATAATACAATACCAGCGATTAAGTAGGAACGGCTATGTTGCATTAACTCCATATCAAGAATTATTTTAATGCAGCGCCATATAATTTCATCTGCTTCACCATACTCACTAATCCATTAGAACGATTAGGCGAAAGATGTTCTTTTAACCCAATCTTATCTATAAAGTATAATTCTGTCTCCGCAATATCTTTGGCATTCTGATTAGATAATACTCGAACTAATAAAGCGATAATTCCTTTGGTAATAATCGCATCGCTGTCTGCTGTAAAAATTATTTTATCTTCTTCTTGTTTCGCATTCAACCATACCAAACTTTGACAGCCCTTTATCAATCGTTCTTCTGTTTTTAAAGAAGCATCTATCAGGGGTAACTTCTTACCCAGATCAATAATATATTCATAGCGATCCATCCAATCATCAAACAGATCGAATTCTTCTATGATCTCGTCTTGTATTTCGTTAATAGACATATTTTTTTTAAGTAAGAAGTAATAGGTAAGAAGTAATAGGTAACTACTCACATTTATTACCTATTACTTCTTACCTATTACTTACAAAAGCATTCGCTTTGCTCGCTTTACCCCTTCGACTAATTTATCAATATCTTCTTTGTTATTATAAAAGGCAAAAGAAGCTCTAATTGTACCTGGCACTCCTAGACGTTTCATTAACGGCTGTGTGCAGTGGTGGCCTGTGCGGACTGCAATTCCTAACTTATCTAATATAGTTCCAACGTCGTAAGGATGAGAACCATCTAATAAAAAAGAGATAACACTTGCTTTATTTTTGGCCGTTCCGATTAATCGGACACCTTCTATTTTTTTTAATTCCACTGTTGCATATTCCAACAGTTCTTGTTCATGTTGTCCTATCGCTTCATGTCCTATTTGCTGCACATATTCTATCGCTGCGCCTAAACCAATAACTCCTGCTATATCAGGTGTGCCTGCTTCAAATTTATGCGGCAATTCATTGTAAGTTGTTTTTTCAAAAGTGCAGGTTTCGATCATATCTCCACCCCCTTTATAAGGAGGCATGGCGTTGAGCCATTTTTCTTTTCCATATAAAATACCGATACCAGTAGGGCCAAATACTTTATGTCCTGAAAAAGTATAAAAGTCTGCATCTAGGGCTTGTACATCTATTTTCATATGGGGTGCCGCCTGTGCGCCATCGACTAAAACAGGAACGCCTATAGCATGTGCTTTTTCTATAATTGCCTCAACTGGATTGATCGTTCCTAAAGAATTAGAGATATGATTAACCGCTACTATCTTTGTTCGTTCGTTTAATAGCTGATCAAATTCTTCCATCAACAATTCTCCTTCATCATTGATTGGAATCACTTTTAAATGAGCACCTGCCAATTCACAGGCCATTTGCCAAGGAACAATGTTAGAGTGATGTTCCATAGCAGAAATCAATACTTCATCTCCCTCTTTCAAAAATTTTCTACCATAAGAAGAAGCTACTAAATTAATTCCATCTGTCGTCCCGCTCACAAACAGCACTTCTTTCTCTGATGGTGCATTAATAAATTGCTGTGCTAAGTGTCTACTCTTTTCAAAGGCATCTGTTGCTTCTTGACTTAAACGATAAACTCCTCTATGTACATTGGCATGCTGATTCGTATAATACTCATTCATGGCATCAATGACATATTGTGGCTTCTGGCTAGATGCTCCACTATCTAAAAAAACGATCGGTTTGCCATTCATATCTCTTTGTAGCAAAGGGAAGTCTGCTCGAATTTTCTCGAAGTCTACCGTCGTGTTATTTTTATTGATTGTATTAATTGTCATTCATTTTTTTTGATTGCCATCGGTAGGCAAAATAAGAATATAACAAACCGCCAATTATCTATATAGTAAGATAGGCAAATAATTTTTTTCCAGTAATGCCATTTCTTTTGTTCCAAATACAAAAACGGAATTACAGAGAAACATCAAAAATCCAAATACGATGCCGTGTTTTTTCCAGCTATCTTTGGTGTAGTTGAACATTTTATTACTTTAGTATCGTCTGCGCTATATACGGTCTGGAAGGTGGTAATCTCAATTCTTGTTTTAGTGGATCAATAATTACATCCATTCCTTCTAAAGGTATTGCTCCTAATAAAACTTCCGTGGCACCTGGTGCAACAAGTGCATCTACTGTAGTTCT
>CAKZUM010000252.1 GCA_937921525.1 uncultured Saprospiraceae bacterium | reverse complement strand
GTTCTTGCAGTAGATCCGTCAAGTCAGTTAAGCGGAGGCAGTATTTTGGGAGATAAGACTAGAATGGAACGCCTATCTAGTAATGATGCAGCGTTTATTCGACCATCCCCATCAGGTGCTTCTTTAGGCGGGGTGGCGCGTAAGACAAGAGAAACGATGATTTTGTGTGAAGCTGCTGGTTATGATACAATTTTGGTAGAAACCGTGGGGGTAGGACAATCCGAAATAATGGTCCATTCAATGGTAGATCTTTTTTTATTATTGTTATTGCCAGGGGCAGGAGATGAACTACAAGGCATCAAAAGAGGCATTGTTGAAATGGCAGATATTGCCATTATTAATAAGTCGGATGGAGATAGAATCACCTTAGCGAAACAAACCAAACGAGATTATAAAAATGCCTTACATTTATTTCCACCTAAGGATAGTAATTGGGTCGCTACGGCGATTGCTTGCTCTGCATTACATGAACAGGGAATGGCAGAAATCTGGGAACAAATCAAAAAATATTTTGCTTTAATTAAGGAAAATAATTTTTTTCAAAATAATAGACAAACCCAAACAAAATATTGGCTAACTTCATCCATTAATCAGGGCTTACAAGATGCCTTTTTCAAAAACAAACACATACAAGAAGAATTAATAAAAATAGAAAAAGCAGTTTTAAACAATCAATTATCCCCATTCCAAGGAGCCAATAGCTTACTCGCTTTTTTTAAGAATTTAAAGGATGAAAAGTAATTATCTATTGTACTTCCTATTGTTAGGATTACTATGCGCTTGTAAAAATGAATCTTCTGTATCGAAGCATACAGAGACCTTTACCATTCCGAATACGCCTGAATCCATATGCCGCTTATGGCAAAAAGTATTGGATAATAATGAGATTGATAAAGCCTTATTGCTAGGAAGCGCTGCAACTAAAAAATGGTTGTTGGAAAATAAAGATTTAATTGTGGATAATGGAATGAGTGAGGCAACCAGATTTATAAATATGGCTTGTACAGAGGCAGCGGATAAAGCCATTTGTAAATACTCTTTGCAGGAAGATGGCGATCTAATAGAGGATTATTTTTCTCTTGTTAGAGTGGAACAGCAATGGCTTATACATATTGAGGAGAGTGCGAGTAATGATCCTGAGGAAATGATGTTTGAGAAAATGAAAAAATCTTTGGAATTGTAGACAAGTTTATCAACGTAGTTGATACTAGTCTACCACAAATTTAGGAGTGAAGTAGTTGGAAAAATTAAAATGACATAGCTAGGGTTGTTTTTACCACATAGGTACATAGATCACATAGGTACATGTCACACTATGTGACCTATGTATCTATATGGTAAAATTGTCAACTACTTCTGTGGTGTAGATAAACTTGTCGAATTGTAGTAGAAAATAGAAGTAAATATAAAAAATGGAAAACGAGTTGAAGAGTCTCGTCTTGATTTCTGTTTTTCGTAAAGGTTGTAAAATCATAAATTTTAAATCATATATCATAAATCATATATCTATCACGCTCCAAACTAGATGGATTTATGATGTATGATTTATGAAATATGATGTATGATTTTTCAAAGCTACCTATCCCTCCCCAATTTGCTTAATAAAAATTTCATTCAGGGTTGGTAATATTTCTTGAAAAGAAGTGATATGCACGCCTCGACTCATCAGATGGCTCAATAGCGTATTAGAAGCATCAGTAGTGGCTACTTGTACCGTAATCTCTCCTTCTTTCTGGTCCACTATTTTAAAACTATCATCTGCATCGGTTAGGCTATTCATATCTGATGGTAATTCGCCTGTGTATTTTATACTGAATAGATTCTCTTTAAATTGATCTTTAATAGCTGACACCTCTCCTTCTAATATTTTTTTTCCCTGATTGATTAAGACGATATGCTCACAGACTTCTTCTACCTGTTCCATTCGGTGAGTAGAAAAAATGATACTGGTACCATTGCGGTGCATCTCATCTATTTCTGCTTTTATTAAATTGGTATTGATCGGATCTAAACCTGAGAAAGGTTCATCTAGAATTAATAGTTTTGGTTGGTGAATAACGGTCGCAATAAATTGAATTTTTTGCTGCATCCCTTTAGATAACTCTTCTACTGCTTTATCCCACCAATCATTAATTTCAAATTTGTTAAACCAATGATCTATCTGTTCTTTCGCTTTCTTTTTGGATAGGCCCTTTAACTGCGCTAGATACATCAAATGTTCTCCAACTTTCATCTTCTTATATAGACCTCTTTCTTCTGGCATGTAGCCAATTTGACTCGGCGCATCACTGTCTATTTTTTTTCCGTCTAAATAAACGGTTCCTTGGTCCGCACCAGTAATGGTGGTAATAATTCTTATAAGCGAGGTTTTGCCTGCCCCATTTGGTCCTAGTAAACCAAATACGCTTCCTTTAGGTACTTCAAAGCTTACATCATTAACGGCGATGTGCTTATCATAATTCTTGACTACGTTTTCTAACTTTAAAATACTCATTAGCTTGTTGTTGATTTATTATTTTCAGTAACACGGAATTTATTCCGTATCTAGTAGCACGGAATTTATTCCGTATCAATTCATCTGTATATTAGTACACGGAATAAATTCCGTGGTACCGAAGTACGGAATAAATTCCGTGTTACTGGAGCTTATTTTTCTGAAACAAAGGCGCAATTGGACCATCACCGACAGGCAGGTTGACTGCTGGTTTTTGAGGTTTAATTGGTCGCTTAAAATTACTAGTATCTTTTGCAGCTAATGCTCTAGCAATAACTATAGAATCTGCTACTATTAGAGCTTCTTCCATTGCTTCTTTATGGCACCTCGCTAGCTGTTTGGCTTCAAATACAGCTAGATTCTTTTCTACCTGTTCTCTTATTACTGTTTGAATAGCTTCCTCGTCTCTATGCTCACAAGCTACAGCACTTACACAAATACTAATGAATAAGCACTTTCCAAAATAACTATTGAATAGGTTAATAAAATACATGGACTCAAATATAATAGGTGAAGCGATACAAGGTATGAAAAATTCGATAGAAATTAATTTTTTATTGTCGAATGCAGCAGAATTGCAGGAAATGGAAAGCGTAGTTTCTCTAAAAAAGAGAAAAGCTTCTGATAAGTCAATAGAGTACTTTTGTTAAATCACATTCACCAGAATAACAAGAAAATGAGTACCACTTTTAAAAATTCTTACACCTATGCCGTACTACTGGTTTTAATAGGTGCGGTTTTATTTTCTTCAAAAGCAATAGTTGTAAAACTAGCCTATCAAGAACCTATAGACAGTATCTCTTTATTGGCTTTAAGAATGCTGTTTTCATTACCCTTATTTGCCATTGCTGGATTGTATAAAAAGGGGAGCACAAAAATAGCTCGACAAGATTGGTTCTCTATGGCAGCAGTAGGGATTACTGGATTTTACATGGCTAGTTATTTTGATTTTTTAGGCTTGCAATATATATCTGCTAGTCTGGAGCGTTTGGTACTTTATATTTATCCTACATTAGTATTGTTGATGTCTGCCGTCTTTTTCAAAAAGAAAATTACTCGAATACAGTTTATCTCTCTATTGATAAGTTACTTTGGTTTAGCCGTAGTATTTTCTGGAAATATAACTGCTGAAGGAAATAGCAATCCAATGTTGGGAGGCACCTTTGTCTTTATGGCGGCATTGACCTATGCCATGTATTTGGTCGGTAGCGGTCAGCTATTACCACGTATAGGTACTCGTAGATTTACAGCTTATTCGATGATGGCTGCCTGTGTTGCGGTGTTATTACATTATTCTATAGCTGGAACAGAAAGTCTATTAAGTTTTTCCAATCGAATGTATGGTCTAGCAATATTTATGGCGGTGTTTGCTACCTTCTTACCTACTTTT
>CAKZUM010000251.1 GCA_937921525.1 uncultured Saprospiraceae bacterium | reverse complement strand
CTTCCTGCACTCATAGTTTATTAATTTGTCGAATTGCTAATTATAGTATTCAAATTTATTTATAATTTTTATCATTACCAAATGAATTTGCAAATTTATATCATCCGCCAAGAAAAGAAATTTTTAGAAGAAAAAGAAGTCAGTAGCCAATCAAATCCATTCTTGAAAAAATTCTAAAAAAAATTAAATTTGTACGTAAAATTAACTACGTATGAATTCTAAACTAACATTATCAATCAATCAAGTGGTAATTGAGGAGGCAAAAAAATATGCCAAATCAAGTGGTAAAAGCCTATCAAGTATAGTCGGGGAATACCTGAAGTCTTTAGCGATTAAGGAGCAATTAGATAAGAAAAGAGCTTCTCTAAAAATTGTAAGAGAATTAAAAGGGTCAATCAAAGTACCCAAAGATTTTATTTCTTATAAAGATATTCTACAAGATGCGTTAATAGAAAAACATTTAGGTAAATGAAAAAACTATACTTAGATTCAGATGTACTGCTAGATTTATTATTAGATAGAGAACCATTTTCAGATGATATTGCAACATTGATTGAGGAGTCAATTAACCTTCTCTCTGAAATTGATCTAGAGAAACCCTTAAATCATCTATCTCCTTACAGCCAATAAAAATCCTTTTCCCCTTTTTCGTTTTAATACTAAGTCCATTTCTGCCTGTTAAGGAGATCAAGGATTCTCTGCCGAAGTTGATATTACCGCCATGCCATTGGGCAGCTAGTGGTGTTTTGACCACTTCGCAAGAAGCCACCTCCTCCCATCGTATTTTTTGTGATTCTTTATGTATCGGAGACAATTTATATTTTATCCTTTTTTCATTAATAGATACTTTGAGTTGCAAACGCTTCAGGCCCCAAAAACTAATCCCCATAAGGGCGGCTATTCCTGCATAAACAGATAGGTCAAATAAGGAATAATATTGAGAAACAATTGCTTTTATAAAGCCATAAATAGCACCTATAAATCCTAGCCCTAATAATATAAACACTATTTGATCATTGAAATACTGTCTTTCTTTAAATGCTTTATTTTTCATAATACAAATCTTTCGTCAAAAATTAATAGCTCTATGTAACGAGTCTATTTTTAACAAAGATAAGTATTTTACTATTAATTTACTTAAAATTTACATTAATTTAACATTGAGTTAAACTAGACTTCTCTCCTATGTTAGGCATTATAACGTTCATTCCGCTACGCATCTTTATCTGCTCTAATAATAAACTTCGCTAACTGCCTTGCCTCTTCTTCTGGATTCTTCCACCAATCTCTTGACCAAATTTGAATAAATCGATAGCCTTGTGCTTCTAATTTAGTTTGAACTTGGCGTTGCCAATTAAAGGAATAGGCTTCTGTATTTTTTGAAAAATTATCTATGATAATAATGTAAGAAGGTTTTCTCGCTAAGGTACCTTTGACGATGATAGGAAACTGATGAATGCCAATAAATGTGTTGGTGCTAATTCGTTCGGGCTCGAAGTAGGCCCTAAGGTGGTTGGCTACCTCCTCATTAAAAGTGGTAGTTGGCGTTTGATTTTCAATAGAAGCGGTAAGACCTATCTGCTCTAAAATTTGTTTTAATTTAGCTTTGTGCCCTTTTTGGTTGATGTATACAAAATCTAAAAAACTAAAATATAAATGTAGTCCTGTACCAGCTGTTTCTAATTGATTTAATTGCTCAGATTGTATCGGAATAGAATTACAAACATATAGATTTCTAGTATCGCAAGTCAACAAATTTTGTAACTCAATCTCTCCTTTGGGAGTATTATAAATTTGATAGTCTTTTGTTAATATACTTTGCCCTTCCTCTTGTCCGAATGTCAAAGAAACGATTACCGTATCAAACGATTGACCTTGTATATCTTCAAAAGAAAGGACCGTCAATCCAGCTGTAATATATGCCTGTATGATGTCATAAGCAGCGGATTGAGTTTGTTGAATATCTAAAAGCTGTGCCGCTATATAATCCCGTTGAGCAATAGTGGCACAAGCGATACCTACTTTTGAAACAATCCCTTTATTTTTATTAAAAAGTTGGGTTAATAAATCTAGAATAAACACCGCTTCCTTAATGTTCGTTTGTGTCGCATGATCGTAGGTACCCTTCACATAATACCCTTGTAAAGCGGGGTCCTGCTTAGGTGCTAAGTCTGGCAATTGTAAATACTGCTGATAAGCTACATTCGTAAAATGTAATAAAGATATTGGACTTAACTGATGTTGTTGCTTGAGATATAATGTTTGGCCAGCTATTTTCTTTGCCGCTCCCCAGAAGGATTCAGTAGCTAGTATAAGCCCTTGATTACCTGACCCAAATACCACTACCTTTTGGGCAGTCGTTAAAACACTTGCCCCTGCTTCCCTAGTCATCAACTCTGGATTGATAATAATAACATTATCCCAGGCTGCCTTATCTCTTGTATTTAATTTTTCAAAAGTGGCAGTTGTCATCAATTGAATTGGGAAGAAATTTTTCACTAACTCAAAATTGCTTTGATAATAGTCTGCTAAATTTTCTTCCTGCTGTTGTCCTAAAATTTTATCGGAGGAATACTGATCTGTTTCTTTTAAGCCATTCAAAGTAGACCAACTTTGCGCCGCCCAATTGGTTCGCAAATAAGCAGGTAATAAATTCGATAAGGCATCATGTTTTGCATGATACGATTGGATCATATCTTCTTGATTCAAGACCTCTTCTGTCTCTGCCCCTTGCAGCAAGTGTTGGTAGTACCAGCTCTTAAAAGCATTCTCCCAGTTAGCTGGACGAACCGCTATTAAAGCCTTGACCACTTTCTGCTCTTGAAGATTCATGGTTTGCCAATGCTGTCTCCATCCGTAGTAATTGTCAAAATCTCGAAGATTATAAAGCGTATAATTTAATTGTTCTATTAAATCTTCTAGTTGGCGTACTTGTAAGGGCAAACTGGTTCCATTATTCTTTACCGATTCTTTAAATAAAGGAACCGCATTAATTTCTTTGATCAACAATTCTATGGATTGTTCAATAGGAACGAGCCGATCTTTAAAATTAATAGAACTTTGAGCGGTTTGACTAGTCAAGAATTTCGCACTTTCTTTTAAATCCAAGGGATAGGTTTGACGCCAAGTCTGATATGCTTCTTTAAATCTTTTCAAGTCAAGAGAAATAGATTCTGTTTTATCCGTATTCCCACTAAAGTTAAATTCAAAATAAGGACTAACTCCATATTTTTTTTGAAGTCTGTTATAAGCAGCGAAGATGGTTTCTTTTTCTTCAACCGTATTATTGCTAGTAGCTAAGGCTTGTTCTATAGATTTTATTCGTTTGCCTAAATCTCTATCGTATTGATAAAAATGAGTTTCTAACTGATCTTTATATAGGCCTATTTCTACCAGAGCTGTTTGCTGAATTTTTCTTGCTCTAGTAATAAATGACCTTAAATGCTGTTCCACGATTTCTCTTGCCTCCTCTTTATTCTGGTACAAAAAAGATTCTCTGCTCAAAGCATCTAATGGATTCTTAAACCCATTAATTTCCGTAAACAAACTGCTGCATTTCACAACTTTCGCAGATATTTGCGTCATTTCCAACATATTAAATTGGAAATCTTTTGGGTCTAAATGGCTATTCAATAAATCCTTTTTTTCGGATTTGTTATGCTTCATGAATAGACCAATTGTTTCTGCCCGATTATTTATATCAAAAACACTTTGTCCATAATGAGCGGCAATGCCAGTAAGTTGTTGACTCAATTGAGCGTATTGGGAAAAAGTAGTATCAAACTCCGTATTAGAAGGCTGTTTTTGTAATTGACCAATTGCCTTCACCTTAGGAATTAACAAATCAATTAATCGTTGTTTATCTTTTTGCAAATTTTTAAAATGGTAACTGTACGACTGTAAACCATTTTGAGCAAATCTATTCGCTATTTTTGTAAGACCAATTTCGTTGGTTCCAATAATTAAAGTTGATTGCTGCTTAATTAAGTTTTTAACCAAGAGATTGAGTATCGTGTGCGTCTTACCAGTACCCGTGGGTGCTTCAACGGCGATGAAATTCTGTTTATTGGCCGCATCTGCCACTCCTTGTTGATAATGATCATTCGTTAAAAAATCAAAATTAATGGCAGAAGGAATGAAAGCGTTATTCTTTTTATCCCAATATTCTTTAGTCAAACAGGCTTCAATAAAAGTGTGCTGCTGTACTTCTGGTAAATTAGCAATGATGCCTGACCATAAAATTTGACCTTGTTGCGGTTTACTCAATAGCTCTCCAAGAGAAGGAAAATACATCGTCCCATCCGTTGGCCGATCATTACTACAGGAAAGAAGATTAGAAAGTTCTTGGCAAAATATGGTACAGAAATCACTAGATATGCCATCCTGATAAATCCTATTTTCGGCTTTATCAACTAATGAGTTTACCTCTTCAGACAGCGATCTGAGACTAGGGTTTAACTTTCCAGTATTGCTACCTTTTCCACTAATGGACCAAAGACTAGCATCGGTCTTATCTGGTTCGATGGTGACAGACCAAAAGAAAATAGGCATCGCTGCTAGACCATTAATAGCCTTATTATCTCTTTTAATCAAAACAGGATAGCCAAAATCTAGATGAGCATCCGTCTTTATAGACTGGTCATTTTGTAGGCTGAAATATAATTTTCTAACACGATTTTGTTGTTCTTC
This sequence comes from uncultured Saprospiraceae bacterium, assembly GCA_937921525.1. Classification (GTDB taxonomy): domain Bacteria; phylum Bacteroidota; class Bacteroidia; order Chitinophagales; family Saprospiraceae; genus JAFMDF01. The sequence goes on along the minus strand of CAKZUM010000251.1, from coordinate 1,603 downwards.
TGGAGGTCGAAATTGGTAGGTAAAGTTCCGATTAGCAAACAGATCTTGTAATACATCGGAGAATAAACTACTGCCTTTTACGTCAATCTGATCGATGGCTAATATACCATCATAGATTGGTAAAGCCTCTGAATAGGTAGCTGGTATGGGGTCATAAGACACCAGTGTTGTGTGTGTGTATTGGTCGTTTTCCATAGGTAACAATGGGATGTAGGTAGAAGATCCCTATTTCTATCTATATCCTTTTTTTAGTATTTTTCTCCAAAATAAAGAAATGTAAGCATATAGACAAGTAGGAGAAACAACTTCAATCTCAATCTCAACTTTAACTTCAAGTTCAAAACTAGATGTTGACCCACTTACTTCAGGTAGGGAGGGTGTGATTGGTTCTGAAAATCAGAAATCATAAATCATAGTTCATACATCATAAACCCGCCTGAATGGAACGGGCAGGTCTGCTTATTAGGTGAAATTAGACGGATTTATGATGTATGATTTAAGATTTATGATGTAAGATTTGCTCACACAGTCAAAATATTGGTGAGTAGCTACAGTTCCTATCAAAAGCTATTTAGTCAGCCCTCCACTCACTTTTTCTCCATTTTTATACTCATATTCCATCATAATATTTCCTTCCTCATCGTAATATTTATACGAACCGTGCTGCTTACCATCCTTGTATTCTGCTTCTAATTTAATTTTATTGTTCCGATAGTATTGCTTAAAAGTACCAGTCATCTGACCATTGGTATAGGTTGCTGTTTCTTCAAGGTTGCCAAATTTAAATTTAGAATAGACCCCATCATAAGCCCCATTTACGTAATTGGTCTTTGTCTCTATTTGGCCCCTATCAGACATCGTCAAGAACAAACCATTTAATTCATTATTGACATAATTAGCAATCGTTTTGATACGGTCTTCTTTGTTGGGATAATACGTCATCCACGATCCGTTCTTTTTACCGTTCACAATGATTCCTTGCTCCACAATTTTTCCATCGGCGCCCATTTTGACGGCACTAATGCCTCCGCTTGCTAAAGGGGTTTGTGTAAAACCAGTCAAATCTACGGACAAAGGCGCATTAGAAGCAGTGCCTCCACTACCACCGCAGGCAGATAAACAAAATAGGATCAATAAACTCGAGATGGTATTTACTAGAATTTTCATAGTTAAGATTATTGTATTTAATAATTAAAAATTGAATTGAGTGTAAAACAAAGCTGAAGCAGCAAATTTATTCATCGGATTACTTCTAGTGGAATGTCGTCAACTTAATGCTTTAAGAACTAAATATCTATACTATTGTCAGGGGTTCTTTTTTCCCTATACTGCGTTGTTCATCAGTCAGGTAGCTACGGCTATCTTCCTTCTTCACGCCTTGTCTAGGAAAAAAATAACCTCCTGAAATACTATATCTACTTAATTCTTAAAGCATTAAGTTGACGACATTCTACTTTTAGTGGTCCGATGAAACGTGCAGCTTGATCGGACTACTGCAACTGATTAGATCAATTTTAGACGAATCCTATCTCTACTCTCTTCTCTGCTCTAAAAGTCTACAGTAGTGCCGAAGGTACAAAAATAAAATGCTCTGAGAAAATCC
>CAKZUM010000250.1 GCA_937921525.1 uncultured Saprospiraceae bacterium | reverse complement strand
ACTAACAAAATAGATTTTTATTTTACCACATAGGTACATAGGTCACATAGTGTGGCATGTACTATGTGACCTATGTACCTATGTGGTAAAACTATCAACTATGTGGTAAAATTATCAACTACAAATGTGGTTCATTTAAACTTATCTAACTATTACATAAAACTATTTTAAAACAAAAAGTATATTTTATTTGTATTTTTAAAACAATTTATTGATATTTGTGTCAATAGAATAAACAACTAGTTTTAAACCTACAAACAAACGTACTATGTATCAGTTAACGCAAATTCAAATACCTTCCGATATGCCCATCAATGCGATGGCATTCTACAACCAAGTGTTTGGTTGGACTTTTCAATTAATTGGGCAAACTACTTTCCTTTCCGTAACCGATCAAGAAGATGCTACCCCTTTTCAAGTGGTACACTTAGATGATGAAGGGGACGGTGATCCTACGATTGGAAGTATAGAGGTCAAAGATGTAGATAGCATTGTAGAAAGAATAGAATTAGAAGGAGGCGAAATTGTGATCCCTAAGACGGCAGTGCCTGGTATAGGATGGTTGGCTTATTTTAGAGGGCCAGATCAGCATATTTTTAGTTTGATGCAACCAGATGCGGCAGCGGCATAGACGACTAGGGTGATAGGATTATCTTTTTTTTCAATGAAAAAAGAACATACATATAATCACACCTCCACCGTTCGCCAACTCCCTTGCCTGAATAACCAAATACAGATACACATCATCATGGTTTCGCTGCTAATGACTGCCCAATAGACACCTGTTGGACCCCAGTCAAGAATAGTTGATAAATAGTAGGCAAGTGGAATTTGTACGACCCAGAAGGTGAATATATTCACGACTGTTGGGGTGCGTGTATCTCCTGCGCCGCTGAAGGCTTGGTTGATAACCATGGCCACACCATACGAAGCATAGCCCATTGCAAATATTTGTAAACTTTCTACGCCCACCGCTACTACATTGGGGTCGGTATTAAAAATACGAATCAGCGGTTCTGCATAGATGTAATAAATAATGGCTACTGTTAGTAATAAAATTCCGTTGTATAGGGCGGCTAACCATACGGATTTGCTGGCTCGATCTGGTTGTTTAGCTCCTAGATTCTGACCCATCAAAGTAGCTCCAGCATTGGAAATTCCCCATGCAGGTAATATAGCTAGTACGATATATTTGATCGCCAGACCGTACCCATTCACGACATCAGTACCATATCTAGCCACGATATACATTAAAAAAATCCAACTTGCAGAAGAAATAATATGTTGTCCAGCCCCTGTTATGGCTATGTTTGTTAATTTCTTTAAAAGTGCCACTTTAGGTTGAAAGTATGCTTTTGTCAGTTTAATAATACTACTCCCTCTAAATAATACATACAGTTGAAAACATACTGCTAATCCTCTACCTATCGTAGTAGCTACCGCTGCACCCACTACGCCCATCTCAGGAAATGGCCCCCAACCAAATATTAAAATTGGATCTAGTGCTAAATTAATAATATTCGCTACCCACAAGGAACGCATCGCCATAGACGCATCGCCTGCCCCTCGAAATATCCCATTCAAAATAAATAACAACATGATGACCATATTGAAACCTAGAATGATCTGGGTATATAACAAACCTTGTTCAATGACAGCTGGAGTAGCCCCCATGAGTGCTAAAATCTCGGCAGAAAAAAAGATGCCTACTAGACTTATAATTATTGATACAACTAAGGCGATTAAAATAGCCTGTGCGGCTGCTTCTGCTGCTGCTTCTGGTTTTTTTTCGCCAATCCTTCGAGCGACCAATGCCGTCGCTGCTATACTAATACCAATTGCTAAGGAATAAATAATGGAAGAAACGGCCTCGGTGAGTATAACCGTTGCAAATGCTTCATTGCTTACTTGACTTACATAGTAGGCATCAACAATAGAGAATAAACTCTCTCCGAGCATTTCGATAATCATGGGGATGGAGAGTAAGATAATGGCTCGGTTAATATCTCCTTTCGTATAGTCGGTCTCTGTTCCTTTAATCGCCTCAATTAACGTTTTGACTATGTTCATTTTGTTGGTTGTGCTGTGAGCTGTTTTGTTTGACGATACTATAACTGAATAGTGAAAATAAAAGTTCCTTTTGATTAAATCGAGAGTTGCTATTGGTACATATATGATAGCTAGAGTCAATTCAACACAGAACTACTTCGTAGTAACGCGGATAACGCGGATTTAAATAGGTCGTGAGTGATGTTGACTTTTTGTTAGCTAAATTTAATTCAACACGTAACTACTTAATAATTCTACTGACGTCATGACTCAATGTAGATTGGAAATATTGCGAGTTTTAGTTAGTAATTGTCAACATCGCTCACGACCTACAAAAATCTGTGTTATCCGTGTCATCCGCGTTGAATCAAATCTAGCTATGTCTAACTTAGTACAAATTATTCTATCCGTAATCCCCAAGGCAAATAATCTGGTAAAACCTCCCCTTCCTCTCCATACTGCTCCAACAATTGACGAGCTAATAAAGAATACAAGCCCATGTGTCGCATGACGGTATGTTGAGCCGTATCTACGACCATCCCCTCCGTAAAACCATGTGGCTGAAAAGAATCGACAAAACTAGCATCTTTACTAATAATATGAACAGGGGTAGCCCACTTGTTATATCGACCAAATATTTTCCATTCTAAACCCGCTGGATTATGATCTCCTAATAGAATAAAAATACTGTTCTCATCTCCCTCTTTTAATATAAAATCAGTCAGCATTTTTAATTCGTACGCTACTAAATTCCAATATTCATCTATATGCATACTGGGTGATATACGACCATTTGGATAGGGATTTTTTAAAGTATCCAAACTTTTCCAATCCGCCACAATAGGTGGGCCAACGCTCCAAGGCCCATGAGAATTCATGGTGATAAAAGTCATAAAGTGAGGGATAGACAAGGTATCTAAAATCTGTTCCTGTATGTAGCCAAGCGTATATTGATCTGGAATACCCCCATAATAATCATATCGAAAACCATTATAAGGAATGTCGCTGAATAAAAGTCGTTGATCAAATTTCCAAAATAAGTTAGGAATGGTTATCATACTCATAGTATCAATATCCCTACTAGACATCGTGGAAACTCGTACCGTTTCATACCCTTGATTATTGAAAAAATCAATCATGTGGGGGAATTGTCGATGCTGCTTTATTAAACCATTATATTGTATTTGATCTTCTATTTTTGCCCCAACCATAGTAGTTGTCAAAGCCAACCAAGAGCGACCACCGATGACTGGTGATTTAGAATAATTAGAAGTAATGTGCCAATCTGCTGCAGTCAGCTGTGCTTCTAAAGTATCAGCCAAGTGCTGAAATTTTTCGCTGCATTCATCTGATAGGGTAGCGACAGCTCCATAAGATTCAATAAAAAGTAAGTACACATTAGGTGTTGTTTTTAATGGTTTATTCTTATACAGATCATATAACCATCGCTTTTTTAAATGATCTAATGGATTCGTTTTTCGGGAGACACTACTGGCTTGGATTTTTGGATAGGTCCAATTTGTAAAAGTTGCTCTATTTGAGGATGAAATAAAATTTTCCTCATTTAAT
>CAKZUM010000249.1 GCA_937921525.1 uncultured Saprospiraceae bacterium | reverse complement strand
ACTTGAAAGAAGTCAATTATTGTACCAATTTCAATATGTAAACACCTTTATATCAGAAAGGATTGCAAATGTAATCTACTTTTAAAAAAGATGCAACATCTACTTCAAAAAAAAGCTAAGATTGTTAAAAAAAACGATATTAGCCGTTTTGAAGAATAAATAATTAGAAGAAATGCGGTCTAAGTAAATGCTTTTAGTAATTTTGCTATCTAGTTCGAGCTTAAAAAACTTCAATCCTTTATATACCTTAATAGATAGGAGGTATATTGGGCTAAATCAATTGTACATGGTGTTTTTGGAATTTGAAAAACCTTTAGAAAGTTTATATGAACAATTAGAAAAGATCAAAGAAGTAGGCGCACAAGGCGTTGTAGATGTCTCTGATACGATTGTTGATTTAGAAAATAAGATCAAATTACAACGAAAAGAAATATATTCCAACTTAACGGGTTGGCAAAAGGTCCAGTTGTCTAGACATCCTGAGCGGCCGTATTCGCTATATTATATCAATCAAATTTGTAGAAAATTTGTTGAATTACATGGAGATCGTTACTTTGGAGATGATAAGGCAATTGTGGCAGGCTTGGCAACGATTGATTACCAGACGGTTATGATTATTGGCCACCAGAAAGGGGTCAATACTAAGATGCGCCAGTATCGTAACTTTGGTATGGCTAATCCAGAGGGTTATAGAAAGGCATTACGCTTGATGAAAATGGCAGAACGGTTTGGCTACCCGGTCGTTTGTTTGATTGATACACCCGGTGCCTATCCTGGGTTGGAAGCAGAAGAAAGAGGACAGGCAGAGGCAATTGCTCGGAATTTGTTTGAGATGGCCCAGTTGACCGTTCCAATCGTATGCGTTGTTATTGGTGAGGGGGCATCAGGAGGTGCTTTGGGTATTGGTCTAGGGGATCGACTATTTATGATGGAAAATACTTGGTTCTCTGTTATTTCTCCTGAAAACTGTTCTACCATTTTATGGAGAACTTGGGATTATAAAGAACAAGCAGCAGAGGCTTTAAAATTGACAGCAGATCATTTACATAAATTTGGTATCGTTGACGAGATTATCAAAGAACCATTAGGCGGGGCGCATGCTTTTCCTGAAGAAACTGCCAAAACACTAAAGCGATATATTGTTAAGGCTATTCAAGAATTAAAACAATTGAGTGTAGAGGAAATGATCGAGCAACGGGTTGAGAAGTATAGTAAAATGGGGGAATTTAACTTGGTTGATTAGTTCTACTTTGGCACTCTGGACTTCTTATTAAAACGTCGCTTAATATCATCTTTTCTTTGCTTGTGTCTGATGTTGAGAGCGTTAATAAGACCGTCATTAGAATGAAGGTTATTTAGTAATTTTTTAGCGAAAATGAGTTTAATATCAGGTATTGATAGCAAAGGCATATTGACCTTATCTTCTTTTTGAATCTGCAATAAGAAATGTAGTGCCATTAAAGTTAAGGCGATATGATGATACCAAGCTCTCCAAGAGCGTACTTGATATTGATTCATACCCAAATGTTCTTTGACATTTTGAAAGGCTCTTTCTACCCAATATCGTTGCATCTGTCGATATAGAGCAATACCAAGAGTTACTTTATTCTCTGGTTCATAGCATAAACTATATTTAACTTCTGAACCATCTAGCTCTGTACTGATGAGAAGTTGTAAGGTTTCTATTTGTGCTTTCCGTATTGGTTTCCACACATAGACATCTATGATACAAGCTTTTCTAATCAAGGGACCTTTAGTTCCATTTCGATGAGTAATTGTTTGCCAATTTTCATCAGGAATTTGCTTAATTATTTTTTTAAGTTGAATAGGTTTACTATCACAAACATGGGAGGTTGGAGTTCTACCACGACCTTTCTTTTTAGACGGAATATATAGCTGAGGTTCAGTTAGATAGACTCCTAAATCATCACTTACATCAAGGACGAAAGCTTGCTTAGTTTTGTATAGATAATTACGAAGGGCAAAAGAATTACCATAAAGGTCATCTCCTCCAACCCAATCGTAAGTAACAGTACAAGGCAATGTCTTCAAGATTTCTATACTAAGTTCTGGTTTAGTTCGATAGACTTGTTCTGATTTTGGAATCCCTGCTTTATCGCAGCGTTCTTTATCATCTGTCCATTGCTTGGGAAGATATAATCGCCCTTGAACTAAACCTACTTGGACACCATCTGTAAGACCAGCAAATACGCCTACTTGGCCATTACTGACTTTTCCTACTTGACCAATATATTGACGAGCAACTCCAACACTTTTTTTGCCAGATTTCTCCCACCCACTTTCATCTATTATTAGACCTAGTGAGGTTTGAGAACTCTTAACTTCAGCTATAGAACTACTTAAGGTCGTATGTAATTTTTGACTCATACTATTCATTACATCCATAGCATTCCAAGGAGAATTGCTAATGAAATGATGTAATTGATCGTAATTACTTTGAGGTATACATTCAGCCATTCGTTCTATATTGCTTTTGCATTCATGAAGCAGTCCTGTTATAAATTGCTCACATTTAGGTAGATTATCTGTAGTATGGCAAACAAATAAGTTTCCATAGCCTTTCAAATAGTCATTTATTTTTTTTCGTCATAGTTAATCATGACGCTAATTTCGCTAAAAAATTTCAAAGAACTTTTATTTTTTCCTGAGTGCCAAAGTAGAATTAGGCGGTGTGTTCAAATTTATACTTCCTGCATAGCGATTAAAATAACTTCCATATCTGAAATTGTACGTTTACTAAACCTTTGAGGTTTAGTAAATGTGAATGTTCAAAATAATAAAGGAGAAAACTACAACAAAATAAGTTACCCACTTACAATCCATGAACAATTAATTTTGTTCACCCCCTAAAAGAGTTAAATTAGATACACTTTCACTAAAGTCTAGGCTATTTAACTCTTGTTCTAAAATCAATCCACTTGTTTGCACAATACAGGGAACGCTTACATTTTAAAAAAGCAAGGAGTGCCTCTTTTTCACACCCTCAATCAATAGATTGGACACAAAAAAAGATAGGTACGGTAGGCATTTTAGCCAACGCCGCTTCGTTGAATACTCAAAGTGTTCAACAATTTTTAAAAAAAATAGATAAGCGAACCAATAACTTACAAATTCTAGCCTTCGAAGAAGTAAACGTTGATTCTGCTCTATCAAAAAATTACCCTACTTTTACTAAAAAAGAAGTAGATTGGCTGTGGAGGCCCAAAGGAGAAAAGGCTGCCGCTTTTACTAAAAACAGCTTTGACATTTTAATTAATCTTTGCCAACATAATTGTTATCCATTAGAATATCTAGCAGTTACGAGTAAGGCTAGTTTGAAAATAGGCACACTTACCACCTACCCAAGTAATTATGACTTGATGTTAGCAACAGATAGTTTAGAAAATTACCTGAACCAAGTGGCATTTTTCTTGGCAAAATTTAGATCACAACATGAACAAGTTTAGAGGAACAGGAGTCGCTCTTATTACCCCTTTTAAAAACGGAAAGGTAGACTTTTTAGCTTTACAAAAAATTATTCAACATACGATAGCTGGTGGTGTTGATTTTATAGTGTCTTTAGGCACTACAGGGGAAGATGCTACTTTAACGGAGTCAGAGAGTGTGGAAGTATTGCAATTCACCATTAAAATCAATGATGGTCGAGTCCCTCTAGTTGCTGGCAACTTTGGCGGAAACAATACGGCAGCTTTAGTTAGTAAAATTGAAGGATTTGATTTTACAGGTATAGATGCCATTATGTCTTCTAGTCCAGCTTATGTAAAGCCAAATCAAGAAGGTATTTATCAACATTATATGGCTTTGGCAGCGGCGTCTCCAGTGCCTATTATTATCTACAATGTGCCTGGCAGAACTAGTTCTAATGTAAGTGCCGCAACAATTGTTAGATTAGCAAATGCTAGTAAAAAATTTGTAGCCGTAAAGGATGCTTCTGGAAGTATTGAACAAGGTACAAAAATCATAAAAGACAAACCCCAAAGCCTCCTCTTTTTATCTGGTGATGATGAAAATGCCCTAGCTTTAGTTGGCTGTGGTTCAGATGGCGTAATCTCTGTTATTGCCAATTCCCACCCAGAAGAATATGCGACAATGATCCGATCTTCTTTGAATGGAGATTATAAAACCGCCCAAGCGATCAATCATCTTTTACTCGATGTCCACCATTATTTATATGTAGAAGGCAATCCAGTTGGCATCAAAGCAGCAATGGAAATTTTAGGCTTTTGTAAATGTGATGTTAGGTTGCCATTATCCCCAATGTCTGTCGATAATTATAATGGCCTAAAAAGGGAATTGCAATTAGCCCAAACTTCAAATTCTGTCAAAGTATCTTAATGCTTTAAGAATTAAGTAGATATAACTTCTAAAATGAAAGCGTAGCACTTGGCGTGCTGTTTGTACCTTTCTCATAAGATTTATTGGTCGTTTTATTATACCTTTGCGATTCTTTTTAAAATTGGTAGACCTTTTTTACAAAGGATACGTACCTATATACACTTAGTCCTAGTCTTAATAATACCAAACTAATAGATTGATTAACATTCTTTAATTAGGTGACTTTTTAGTTATTAATAAATGCTAAAAGCACTACCAAATCAATGTTTTATGAGTGATAAGCATGCGTTGAAGACCGCTTTAGATGCTAAGGGACAATTGATTAGTCCTGTATTACCCGAAGGTGTAAAAAATTTCTTGATTGATATCGACGGAACTGTCTGTGATGATATTCCTAATGAAGAACCGGAAAGAATGGCTACTTGCCTTCCTTATCCAGATGCCTTAAAGATTCTTAACAAATGGTATGCAGAAGGTCATATCATTACTTTCTTTACTTCCAGAACAGAGGTGCATAGAGAGGTGACAGAAGCTTGGTTAAAAAAGCACAAATTTGAATACCACGGCTTACTTATGGGCAAGCCGCGTGGTGGTAATTACCACTGGATTGATAATCATATTGTAAAGGCTACTCGTTTCAGAGGCAAGTTTACAGATTTGGTTGTTAAAAATAAGGAAATCGAAGTTTTCCATGATGATGTATAATTGATGATAATCATTGATTATGAAAAGGGGCAACAGTTTTACTGTTGCCCCTTTTTTAGTAGTAAAAGTGGGAGACACTTTAAAAGTGTGTCGCCCACCTTTACTACTAAAAAAAGCCTCCCCCTCCACTTTTCTGCCAGTATCTTACATATCTTTTCTTTTTCTATAATTTCTTATTCCCTTTTTATTGCATTGATGTACCTTGGGAATCCCTCACAGTAAAAGTTTATCGTTGATCTATCAACGACTTCCAATCATCTACCTATTTTAAACAAAAAAAATGAAAAGAACTTTTACATTATTTGTAATGCTAGTAGCTATTATGCAAATAGCAACGGCACAAACGCACACATGCGGACAAACATCTGTTGTTCAAAATCGAATTACTAGTCTGCCTGCTTACGAAGCAGCAATTACTAAAACTTTTGATACCGCTAGAAAGAATAGTTTCCAAAAAGCAAACAGTAGATCGAAACGAGCACTCATTGTTCCTGTAGTTGTACATGTGGTATACAATACAGGTGTGCAAAATATTTCAGACGAATTAATCCATTCTCAGATAGATGTTTTAAACAAAGATTTTCAACGATTGAATAGTGATGCCGGAAATGCAAGAGACTTATTTCAAGGAGTGGCAGGAAATGCAGAAATTCAGTTTGTATTAGCAGATACGGATCCAGACGGCAACCCAACTACGGGTATTACCAGAACAGAAACGGAGGTCGAAACTTTTATGGATGTAGAATTTTCTTTTGAAAGTATTCTTGCTGCAACGGATTCTTGTGGTCTTGATATTGCAGACCCTGCTACCTTAAACTGTATCATGGAACAGGTTTTAGGTGGTGCGCTAGAAGATGGCGCCGAGGAAGATGGAAGCATGCCTATGGACAATGTCAAGAGTTCTGCCAAAGGCGGAAAAGACCCATGGGACACGGAACGCTATATCAATCTATGGGTTTGTAATTTGAATATGAATTTTCAAGGTGAAGAAGTTCCTGCTGTAATGGGCTTTGCTTATCCTCCAACAGATGCCCCCAATTGGCCAGAAGGTGCCATCCCTAGCAACATAAAATCAGTAGATGGCGTTGTTGTTCACCACGAAGCATTTGGGGTAGATAATCCAAACGCTGGACAAGTGGGAGGTCTTTTTAATAAAGGTCGTACTTGTACGCATGAGATGGGTCATTATTTTGGACTTAGACATATTAGCGGTGATGGTGATTGCGATAGTGACGATGGAATTTCGGATACGCCCTCAGAAGTAGCCTCGCAAGCTGGAGGAGATCCTAACAATCAACCAAGTTGTGAAGAATTACATGCTTTAGATACTTGCCCCTCAGATGACCTTCCAGATATGTATGAAAATTTTATGAGCTACAACCCCGAAGCTTGTCAAAATTTATTTACTAAAGAACAGGTAGGTATTATGCGAGCGATGCTAGAAGGGCCTCGATCAGGACTAATTTTACAACAATTAACCAATACACATTCTGAGGAATTAGATCAAGCTTTAACGCTATTTCCAAATCCAATAAACGGACAATTAAATGTACAATTGGCAGGGTATGATTTAAATGAATTTGAATTGACGATTCAAAATATGATGGGACAAGAGGTGCTTTCTACTGCTGCCTCAAGAAATATTGATCTGCAAAATTTAGAAGCTGGTATCTACTTGGTGAGACTTGCTAATGAAAAGTTTAGTACTACTCGGAAAGTATCGGTGTTATAATATTTTATTTTTTTAGAAGGAGGGATTTTATTAATATTTTCCGAGAAATATTAATAAAATCCCTCTTTCTAAAATCTAACTATTCCCACCCATAAGCTAATGGTCCGTCTTTCTCTTTACTGCATCTCATCCAAGTCGGAATGGGTTCGCCTACTTCATCAATAAATTTAATAGTTCCATCATCGCTGGCTTCATAAGTCCAGATATGTTCTTTACCACCTCCGCTGCCAAACGCACCAAATTTTAATAGATATTGAATTTCCCATCCTGTAGCTATTCGACTTAAAACAATGTCATTCCCAACTACTTTAGGTATACCTAAATCAATTTCTTCTACTCCTTCAATATTATAAAATTCATTAGATAAAGCTGCCATATTCATAGGTTCTTTGGAACGGATCGTAATTGCATCCTGCGTATCATTCCAAGGAACATGCTTATCTATGATTAACTCATATTCATCTAGTAAGTCATTAAATTCATCACTATCTGTTTCATTAATTCCATCAAGCAATGGTTCTGCCCAATCTATATCTCTTTCGTATATAATAACAAACTGATCTATGGAAGGATTCGGGAAGGTATGTATATTACATTTGGCAATAGATTTTGCCGTTTCGTCTTCTAGGTAAATTTTCGATAGAATCGAAAAGATCATTTGAACATTCTGTTGCGGAATACTGATACCCAAATAGCGTAAATCTTCTTTTTCTGCTTCCAAACGCAAAGCCAATCTGGCTGCATCTCTCCGAAGTTTTCGTTCTAATCGTTTAGGAATTTCACCAATACCATCTACCTCTCCTTGAGCGATTACACTCGTGCAGTTAAATACAGAAAAAAGAAAGAAGAAAAGAAGTGGTAGGAGGGATAGCTTCTTATTTATAAAATTATTGCAAAGCATGGTTTATATTGAATTATATTACTACTCAATAATCAAAAAATAGACCAGAGATACCTTCTTTAATAAAACATTAAGAAGTATCGACTCTTTTTAAGCTCATTTAAAAATATATTTATCATTATTAACCTAAATTAACAATAAATGGAGGGGTATTCGTCGTCTTAATACAGAATAGGTTTAGCCTAGTCTTATATTATTAATTACTTAGCTATTACAAATGAAATACATCCATATTCTATTAATATTCAGCGCTCTGTTAATATCCTTGCCCTTTCAATCTTGCAGCCAAAGTTATGCGACTAAAAAAACAGCAGAAGGTAAGACTAAAAGAATCTTTGACAGAGGTGTAGAATACAAGAAAAATGGCATTTCTGAGAAGGCAATTAAAGATTTTAATACCGTAATTGGCTTTTCTCCTAATTTTATTGATCCTTATTTGCAATTGGCTAGTATTTATATGGGTAAAAAGTCTTGGAAAAAAGCGGCTGTAAATTTAGAAAAGGCGATTACAATTGATCCGCTATACGAGTCAAGGGCTAAATATTATTTAGGAATTTGTAATTGGGAGCTAGATAATTTTGAGGAGGCTGCTCAAAACTTTGAAGAATTCCTAGAAAGCTACACTTCCAATAGAGGTACTATTAAAGATAAAGCGACTGTTTATTTAAAAAACAGTCAGTTTGCAGCAAATGCTATTAAAAATCCTGTTCCCTTCGATCCGCAACCTTTAGCGAATACAATTAATTCTAAGGCCCCTGAATATTTACCTTCTATTACAGCAGATGGGAATACCCTCATTTTTACTAGACGTATTGGTAGACAAGAAGATGTCTATGAAAGTACTTTTAAAAATGGTGCTTGGCAAACAGCGACCTCTATTGACAATATTAATACGGATGAAAATGAAGGTTCTCAATATATTTCCGCAGATGGCCAATCATTGGTATTTGTAAAGTGTAGTGACAGAAGCGGTTATGGTGGTTGCGACTTATATTTTTCTGAAAAAACAAATGGAGATTGGAGTACCCCTAAAAATATGGGTCAGCCAATAAATACCAAAGGCTGGGAATCTCAACCTTCTCTTTCTGCGGATGGACGGTTATTATACTTTTCGAGTAATCGAGATGGTGGTGTAGGAGGTCGAGATATTTGGCTAAGCTATAGAAGAAAAAGTGGCAATTGGGCAAAACCTATTAATCTAGGCGAAGTTGTAAATACCCCCCAAGATGATGAAGCACCTTTTTATCATCCTGATGGAAATACATTATATTTTATGTCCAATGGACATCCTGGAATGGGTGGTTATGATTTATTTGTCAGTCGGAGATCAACAGAAGGTAAGTGGGACACCGTCCAAAATTTAGGCTATCCCATCAATACAAAAGGAAATGAAGGCGCTTTATTTATTACGCTAGATGGCAAAACAGCTTACTTCACAAAAGATGGATTGCAATTAGAAGAAACAGCAAGTGTACTCTCTAAGGCTAAGAGACAACCCGATATTTTTACATTTGATTTACCTACCTCCCTACAGCCTAATCCCGTTACTTATGTAAAAGCAATTGTTAGAGATGCTGCCACTAAAAAAAGAATTGCCAAAGCCAAGATTGAGTTAATCGAATTGAGTACAGGTACAGTTCTTTCTTCCGCTCAAACAGACGAGCAAGGACAATTCCTCACAGCTTTACCCTTAGGGAATGACTATGCGATGAACATCAATAAAGAGGCTTATTTATTTCATTCAGAAAACTTTGCACTAGCTCAATCCAATACGATAACGGAACCTTTTCAGTTAAATATTGAGCTCCAATCTATCCCTATAGAGACAGTCGCTACTATTGAAAAGGCCAAACCAATTATTCTTAAAAATGTCTTTTTCGAAACGGGCTCTGCCGAATTAATGTCCACTTCCTTAATAGAACTAGATCGTTTAAAAGATTTATTAGTGGAGAATCCACAATTAAAAATTCAAATAAATGGCCATACGGATAATGTTGGATCAGAAGGAGATAATCAAATCTTATCTACTAAAAGAGCGAAGGCGGTACAAGATTATTTAATCAAAGAAGGTATTGCTAGTAATCGTTTGAAATACAAAGGCTTTGGAGAATCACAGCCAATTGCATCGAATGATAGTGCCGATGGAAAGCGAACGAATCGGCGAACAGAGTTTATTCTTTTTTAGAGCTCTTTGATTAATAATTGGTTATAGATCAAGGAGGATGGCAGAAATTTTTGAAATAGCTGTCATCTTTCTCTGAAACCCAGATGACAGCCACTTTACAAGTTTCTGCCATCAAAAGCTCTTAGGTTATAAACGTGTAGGACACCTTCGAAGGTGTCCTACACGTCGTTGAAGTTTGCAACCATAGAATTCAGATTAAGAGACGGACTCTTACTAGCAGACACTCAGAAAGTGGCTGATACTTGGGGTCCACGAAAAGGTGTCAGCCATTTTTAAAATGTCTGCCACCAAGAGTTCGTCATATGAATACTTATCAAAAATTAATTTATATTTTCTCAATTTGGAAAAGTTATTAGTATAATTTACTTTTGCACCAACAATGTTAAACAACTGTACAACATATAATCAATTCACTTCTATTCGCCGCATCCGCGAGCGTCGCCCTTTGGGCGTATACACTATTTTCTGCCACTAAGTGGTAGCAGGTTTCCTGTTGCCGTATATTTTAGAATATTTCTATTCTAAATATTTTCCTAACCAATTATTTATTTAGAAGTCTTTTAAAGACTATTTTTTAACACAATTGATGTGCTATCTATTCTAATAATAGGAACAGGATGAATTACTAAAGTTAAAATCTAGTTGTCAAAATCACATGGTCAACATTTAGGCGGGAGGCCCGTCCAAAAACTGTTTGACCGGAGATGAGGAAAGCTATTTCCGAACCCGAAGGGGTGGGGAAGCTTTTGGACTAGAATTTTTGTTTCTTTTTTTTCAATGAAAAAAGAAAACATATCTAATTTAAGTATTTTATGCTGTTATGATAAAGGAATAACACAGCATCTTTGCTTTAAAAAAATGGAAAAAATAACAATTGAAATCGCTGATGAGCGCCATTATCAATATGCGCAAGCGGTATGCGATTTAATAGCAGAATCTGCTAAACAAAGGGGTACAGGAATTGCCAAAAGGAAACCTGAATACCTCATAGAAAAGATGGAAACCAATAAGGCAATCATCGCACTCAAAGGAGAAGTACTAGCAGGTTTTTGCTATATCGAAACTTGGGGACATGGAGAATATGTTGCCAACTCTGGATTGATTGTCAATCCAATATTCAGAAAACAAGGCTTAGCTAGAAGTATCAAAAAAGTGGCGTTCGATCATGCTAGAAATAAATATCCAGATGCCAGGGTCTTTGGTATTACGACTAGTGGAACCGTCATGGAAATTAATTCTGAGTTAGGATACCGTCCTGTTCCTTTTTCTAAACTAACACAAGACGATGCTTTTTGGAAAGGTTGTCAAAGTTGTCCGAACTATGATATTCTCCAACGCAATGATCGTTCGAAATGTCTGTGTACGGGTATGCTTGCTCCTTCCAAAAATGAAGAAACAGCAATGAAACTAGATCTCTCAAATCGAATCATAAAGAAATAATTATTATTATTCAGCATTGGCTATCGCCAATGTAAAATTTGAACGCAGAGGCGCAGAGTTGCAGAGATTTTTTCCAGAAAAAATCCAAAACTCTGCATCTCTGTGTCTCTGCG